>CAIYQH010000274.1 GCA_903928285.1 uncultured Bacteroidales bacterium | reverse complement strand
TTTCTCAGGCCCGGTCAAAAAATCATTGTCAGTTAGCCCTGTGAGAATGAAAATTTGGCTGCACACTCTCCCTGGCACCATTTTTTTGTCGTAATTTGGGTTTGTGAATAATTCAGGTTAGATCACCGGTTGCCTTTTGCCGGTAAAAACCCCGGATCGGGAAAAAACGGGGTTGCCGGACATGCATTTTCGTACCTTTGTAGTCTCTAAATCAACCCATGAAACATCTTTTCTTTTTCGTCTTCCTGATCCTGTTTGCCCAGGTTGGGAAAAGCCAGGTCAAGATCCTGTTTGATGCTACAAAGGCAGAAACGGCGGGCAATGCCGACTGGGTGATTGATGCTGATACCCATAACCTTGGGTTTACCAACGGCCCTGCCGTGGTAGGCCAGGGAAATGAGTCCAATCCGCAGCAGCTGCCTACGCCGGCGCAATCGACTGTAACTTCATCCACCACCGAAACCTATTGGGAGGGTGGCATTTCTGCATGGGGAATTGATTGCGTGAAACAGGGTTATCATGTCGAAACCCTTCCCTACAACGGGCAGATCACTTACGGAAATGCAGGCAATGCGCAGGACCTGTCGAATTACAAGGTTTTCGTGGTGTGTGAACCCAATATTGTTTTTACAGCATCCGAAATGACTGCCATGATGCAGTTTGTACAGAATGGCGGAGGCTTGTTCATGGTTTCTGACCATAACCTTTCCGACCGTAACAACGACGGGTGGGATTCTCCCCATATCTGGAATGACTTCATGAGTAACAATACGGTACAGGTCAATCCCTTCGGCCTTACCTTCGATTATGCCGATTTCTCAGAAACGACCACCAACATACCCTCCCTGCCCGGCGATCCTTTGTTACACGGCCCCATGGGTAATGTCACCGCCGCCATGTGGAGCAACGGCACTTCGATGACCCTCACCCCTTCATCCAACAGCAGCATTACCGGTGTGGTTTACAAAACCGGCTCCGCCTTCGGGAATTCCAATGTGATGATCGCCCACGCGACCTACGGGAGCGGGAAGGTGGTGGGTTTCGGCGACAGCTCTCCCTGCGACGACGGCACAGGCGATCCGAACGACCAGCTCTACAACGGCTGGACGGGAGATGCCGGCGGCAACCACCGGCTGGTCATTATGAATGCCACGATCTGGCTGGCATCTTCCGCCGGCCCTGCCATAACCACCCTCGCAGCTACCGGTATCACCCAGACACAGGCCACCCTGAACGGGTCGGTCAACCCGAACGGGGTTGCCACCTCCTGGCATTTCGAATGGGGCGCCACCACGGCTTACGGAAATAATACGCCTGTTGTTTCAGCAGGCTCGGGTACCACTACCACCAATGTCAATGCATTGATTACCGGACTTTCAACCGGCACTACCTATCATTTCAGGCTGGTCGGGGTTGCCGGTACGAGTACCATCAATGGCGGCGACCAGCAGTTCACCACCACTTGTGCCAGTTTTACACTGCCTTTCAGCGAAGGGTTCAGCACCACCTCCCTACCATCCTGCTGGTCGCAGGTGGATCACCAGGGAAACGGCGAATTATGGGCCTTTGGCGCGATGACCGGTCAAACCCCGTTGCCCGCCCTGAACGGCAACTATGCCTTCCTCAACAGCGGTGGATACGGCAGCGGAAATTCGCAGAATTGCGACCTGGTCTCGCCGGTGCTTGACCTGACAACATATGCCACTGTAAATCTTTCGTTCAACCACTATTTCAAATCCTATGCAGGATCTTCGGGAATGCTGTCGAGCAGCACTGACAACGGGGCCACCTGGTCGCAGATCATCCAGTTTACCACAACTTCAGCCACCAATCCTGCAGTTTACAACGCGGCGGTCGCCGGGGTTGCAGGTCACAGCCAGGTCAGGTTCAAATGGAATTATACAGGAACCTGGGGATACTCCTGGGCCATCGACGATGTGCTGATCACCGGCACTACAGGAGGAGCACCCACCCTCACCGTCACACCTACCAACCAGAATGTCTCCAGTGCAGCCGGCTCCACTAGTTTTGCCGTGACCTCCAATGCCGCCTGGACCGTGGTCAGCGATCAGACATGGTGCCTGGTTACCAGCCAGGGAACAGGCAACGGAACGCTGTATGTGAACTATGCTGAAAATACCGGTGTTTTGTCAAGAGTTGCCAGTATCACGATAACGGTAACGGGGCTTTCTCCCGTCGTGGTTACTGTAACCCAGGCCGGCGCTGCGCCTTTGCTCAGCGTTGCGCCGCCCAACCAGAATGTGGGTGCAACGGCCGGGAATGTCACCTTTTTCGTAACATCCAACACCTCATGGACAGTTTCCAGCAGCCAGCCATGGTGTATGGTAACGCTGGCAGGAAGCGGCAACGGATCCATTTTAGCCACCTATACATCTCATGTTACGCCCGGGCAGCGTGTCGCTGCCATTACGGTGACCGTGGCCGGATTATCCCCGGTGGTGGTTACCGTCACCCAGGACGGAACAACGGCTATCGATGAACTGACAAAGGAGGATTTGCTGGTGGTGCCCAATCCGAATGACGGCGTTTTTGAGATCAGGACCAAAAACCTTACATCCGGGGTTGCCAGTGTTGCCATATCGGATGGCACAGGAAAAGTTATCCTGTCGAAGGTGTTTCAGGAGAAAGAGCCGCTGCTTTTTAACCTCGGCCATGTTGCCAAAGGTGTTTACCAAGCGAGGATCGAAGCGGGAACGGATATTTTTTACAGAAAAATTGTTGTACAGTAGGCAGCCTTTGTGAGATTGCAGTTGGCATATTTTTCAAAACTGCCCGAATTTCCGAGAGTATAGTTTCCCTATTCTGAAAAAGTAATCAGCTTTTTCCCGTCATAACGGTATAAACCCATGGCGGATGCTGCAAACCAGATGTTACCATCCTTATCTTCAACCAAAGGATACATCTTGTTGTCGGGAATCCCGGTTTTCCCTGCAAAACTGATGTTTTCATTCCCGTCGTAATAATGCAACGGCCTGTTTTTGAATGTTTCACAGAACCATAGCCGGTCTGCGTGATCTTTCCAGATCAAATAGAGTAAATCGTGCGTATCCTTTTCCGCGAAAACATTGGTGCTGATGGTTTTCCCATCATAACGGCACATCCCTTTTCCGATGCTTCCAAACCATATGTTCCCGCTTTTATCTTCCGTGAGGTATTGTGTTCGTGCATAACCTTCCGGCGATACCCGGCTTATTGTTTTACCATCAAAACGAATAATACCTTCTCCGATGCAGGAACCAAACCAGATGGTCCCCTTTTGGTCCTCCAGGAAAGAAAAGATTGCCTTTAAATGCAGACTGTCCCTGTTGATGATATCGCTGTTCGGGAAACAGGTGAATTTTTTTCCATTGAAGCAAAAGACGCCATTGTCGGTGCCGAACCAGATGATACCCTTTTTATCCTGCATCATGGTCCAAACCCCGTTTTCAGGCGATTGTGTTCTTTTTACTGGAATTTTATGATAAAAATCAGGGGAATAATCCGCATCGAAGTACATCATGGTGAAGGTGTCGCCGTCGTATAAGGCGAGCCCGCTTTTCGTTCCAACCCAGATGTTACCCGCATTGTCCTGAAGCAGGGAATAAACAATCAGGTTGTCCAACCCCTCTTTTAGTGTAAAATTTGTAAACACCTTTCCATCATAGCGGAATAATCCCTCCCCGTTCGTGCCAAACCAGAGATTACCCCCTTTATCCTGTATGGCACAACCGGCAGCCGCATCTTTAAACAGGCCCCTGACTTTAGGAAATGTTACCGTTTTTTTTGGTAAATTCATATTGGTTGACAAGGGCTCTGTCAACTGCCCATAGCAGGATGTGAACAGGATGAATGCCAACAGCAGGGAATAAAAAGGATTGTATAAGTGGTACTTCGTCATTTGTTGTTTGAATATAGCGTTTGTTGATTTATAAAAACTAAAATAAAATTAACCACAATGACACAAAGAAGACACAATGGAGCAAAGAGATTAATTTTGCCACTGTACAAATATTGTTTCATGACTTAGGATCTGCCTGTTTGTGACGAAACCTTAACTTTTCCCCGGCATTTTCTCCATATCCATGAACAGTACATTCCAGCGATGCCCGTCGGGATCGGAAAAAATACAGCCATACATCCAGTCCTTCATAGGGGTGGGAACATGGTTGCTTTTGCCGCCGGCCAGTACCGCCTTGGCAGCCAATTCGTCCACCTCCTCCTTGCCGGATGCATCAATGGAGAGCAGTACCTCCGCAACCTTTGCCGTATCGGCAATTCCACTGCCGGTAAAACCTTTAAAGGCGGGTTCGTCGAAAAGCATCACGACAATCTCCTTTTCCCCGATCACCAGGGCCGCTGAATGGTCGGTGTTGCCATGCCGGGAGTTGAATGAAAATCCAAGGGATGTATAGAATTCTCTTGATCTGTCGATGTTTTTTACAGGAAGATTGATCCAGATTCCTTTTGTCATAAAATTCGTTTTATTAAGTTTCTACAGGCCGATCATGTAGTCCATCACCAGCGAGCCGCCCAGGTATCCGGTGATGGCGATGAAGATAAAGGCGATCATGAAAAGCGCAAGTAAACCAAAACGCAGAGCAGGTGAATCTTTTTCCAGGTACCGGGCTGCCATGCGGCTTAGCGTTGCAACAATGATGGAGATCAATGCGAGCGTTGCAAACAGCTCGTGTTTGTCGCGCATCAACCCTGCATCCCCCTCCATGGGGCTGGTCAGGAAATAGCCGCTCGCAAAGGCAACGATCGCCCCTGCCATGCCGATTGCTTCAAGCCAGAAACCGGTCTTTGACAGGCAGGGTTCATTTTTCCGGAAGGCTGAAAAAAGATCGAAAATAAATCCGACTGTGATCAGCGCGATCGGAAAATGAACCAGCATCGGGTGAACCTGAGTTACATTAAACATACCTTTGATTTTCAGGCAAAGGTACGAGGAAGAAGATTGGATTGTTTGCATCATTCTATGGATAATTTATCAACAACCGGATTTCATTGGGGATTTTAAAATAATTTTACCGCTCCGGCCCATCTACGGTAATTATCCCAAACTCATGGTTGATTTCATTCATCTACACCTTCATACACAATATTCTATTCTCGACGGAGCCTGCCGTATCAAGGAGATGGTTGGCAAGGCAGCATCGCTTGGCATGCGGGGAGCGGCCGTAACCGACCATGGGAACCTATACGGCATCAAGGAGTTTGCGGAGGTTGCTGCAAAACATAAGGATTTCAAACCCATCTTTGGCTGCGAAACCTATGTGGCCAGGCGCAGCCATAAGGATAAATCGGAGATGATCGACCGCAAAGGCGATCATCTGATCCTGCTGGCCAAGAATGCCACAGGCTACAATAACCTGCTGAAGCTCATCTCGTTTTCGTGGACCGAAGGCCATTATTATAAACCCAGGATCGACAAGCAGTTGCTGGCCAAATATCATGAAGGACTGATTGCCTCCTCCGCCTGCCTTGCCGGGGAGATCCCGCGCGCCATCCAGGCCGGGAACCTGGCAAAGGCCGAACAGGTGATCCTGGAATATAAAGCGCTGTTTGGCGATGACTTTTACCTGGAGCTGATGCGCCATCCCGCCACCGATCCCACACGCGACGGAGAGGTTTACAAACGCCAGATGGTGGTGGGGGATGAACTGGTAAAACTTGCTCATAAACTCGATGTCAAACTACTGGCAACCAACGACGTTCATTTCCTTAATGAAGCCGATGCCGAGATCCACGACCGTTTGCTCTGTATCAATACAGGTAAGTTCATGGATGATATCGACAGGATGCGCTATACAGGGCAGGAGTGGTTCAAGTCGAAGGAGGAGATGAACAAGCTCTTTGCTGATATTCCCGAAGCGCTCGAGAATACCATTGAAGTGCTGGACAAGGTGGAGCCTTACAGCCTGAACCGCGATCCGATAATGCCCGATTTTCCGCTGCCGGACGGGTTTACCGATCCCGACGAATATCTCCGCCACCTGACGATGATAGGCGCAGAGAAACGCTATCCCGTGATCACGCAGGAGATTGCCGACCGAATCGATTTCGAGCTGGCTGTCATCAAACATATGGGATATCCGGGATACTTCCTGATTGTCCAGGATTTCCTGAATGCAGCAAGGTCGATGGGCGTTTCGGTAGGGCCGGGACGGGGTTCTGCAGCAGGTTCGGTTGTGGCCTTCTGTATCCGTATCACCGACGTGGATCCGTTAAAGTTTGACCTGCTGTTTGAGCGGTTCCTCAATCCCGACCGCATCTCAATGCCCGATATCGACATCGACTTCGATGAAGATGGCCGTGACAGGGTATTGAAATGGGTCGTTGAAAAATATGGTAAAAACAAGGTTGCTCAGGTGATCACCTTCGGCACCATGGCAGCCAAGGGCGCCATCCGCGATGTTGGCCGCGTGCAGCGGCTGCCGCTCGATGAGGTGAACAGGATCTGCAAGCTGGTCCCTGCCAAGCCGGGTATCACCCTGAAGGCCGCTTATGAAGAGGTTCCAGAATTGAAGGCGGCGCGTACATCTCCCAACCCGCTGATTGCCGAAACAATGAGGATCGCCGAGAGTCTCGAGGGATCGGTGCGCCAGACGGGGCTGCACGCCTGCGGCATCATCATCAGCCGCGACGACCTGACAGAATACATCCCCATCACCACCTCAAAGGAGACCGACCTGTTTGTTACCCAGTTCGACGGCTCATTTATTGAAAAGGTGGGGATGCTCAAGATGGACTTCCTGGGACTGAAAACCCTCTCCATCATCAAGGATGCCATACGAAACATCAATAATTCCAGGGGCATCGATATCGATATGGATAACCTTCCTTTCGACGATGCCGAAACCTACGAACTTTTCAGCCAGGGCAAAACCACAGGCATCTTCCAGTTCGAATCGGACGGGATGAAGAAATACCTCCGCGACCTCAAACCCAACAAGATCGAGGACCTTATTGCCATGAACGCACTCTACCGGCCCGGCCCGATGGACTACATCCCCAGTTTTATCGCTCGTAAGCATGGCCGGGAAAAGATTGCCTACGATATTCCTTCCATGGAAAAATACCTGAAGGATACCTATGGCATCACGGTTTACCAGGAGCAGGTCATGCTGCTGTCGCAGGAGCTGGCGGGTTTCACCAAGGGCCAGGCTGACTCGCTTCGCAAGGCCATGGGCAAGAAGATTGAGCATATGATGACCGAGCTGAAGCCCAAATTTTTCGACGGCTGCAGGAACAACGGTCACGACGAGGAGGTGGTCAAAAAGATATGGAATGACTGGATGGCCTTTACCGACTATGCCTTCAACAAGTCGCATTCTGCCTGCTATGCCTATGTTGCCTACCGCATGGCGTGGCTCAAGTCGCATTACCCGGCCGAATTTATGGCAGCCGTGTTAAGCCGCAACCTGAATGACCTCAAGGAGATCACCCTCTTCCTGGATGAATGCAAGCGGATGCATATCCCTGTACTGGGCCCTGATGTGAATGAGAGTTCCAACGCTTTTTTCGCCAATAAACGGGGGGAGATCCGCTTCGGGATGGCGGGAATAAAGAATGTCGGCGAAGCTGCCGTAACGAGCATCGTCGACGAAAAGGTAAAGGGAGGACCCTATACCAGTATTTTCGATATGACCCGGCGCATCAACTCGCATACGGTGAACAAGCGCTGCATGGAGTCGCTGGCAAAAGCCGGGGCCTTCGATTGTTTCGAGAATACCCACCGGGCACAGTATTTCTACCAGGAGAACTCAGATGATATGGTTTTCCTTGAAAAACTCATCCGCCATGCCACCGATTACCATGCCCGGAAAGATTCGATGCAACAGTCGCTTTTCGGGGATGCCGAGGAGATCCATTTCCCTGAACTTACCATGCCCGAATGCCGCCCCTGGTCCAAGCTGGAACAGTTGAAATTTGAAAAGGAGGTCACAGGCTTTTATATGAGCGGTCATCCGCTCGACGACTACCAGCTTGAGATAGACCAGTTTTGCAACATGACCATCGAAGATCTGAAGCAGGATCTCCGGGGGCTGAAGGGTAAAGAGGTAACTTTTGCCGGGATCGTCATCGAGGCGAATCATAAAGTCGGCAAGACTGGAAAACCTTATGGCTCCTTTGTGGTTGAGGACTATTTCAACTTCATCTCCCTGACCATGTTTTCGGAAGAATACCTGCGCTGGAAACATATGCTGGAAGCCGGGCAGTATGTTTTTCTGAAAGCCCGTATAGAATCCAGGTTTGACAGTCCCGACCAGATGTCCATCCGGGTGAACCAGGTTACATTGCTTCCGGAGGTGCTGGAGAAATTTTCGAAACTGCTGTCGGTGACCATCTTTCTGAACGACCTGTCGGCTGAAAGCATAAGCAAGCTGGTACAGGCTGCGAAATTCCACAAGGGAAAATGCAGCATGAGAATCAGGATCCACGACCCGCTTGAAAATACCACCATCGACCTGCCCTCCAAAAAATACAGGGTGAATCCCAAGGAGATGATCGCCGCACTGGCCGATATGCCTGAATTCCAGGTTCGGGTTGTCGGAGAGATTGGATGATGTTCCCCATTCAGAAAATGAAACCTTTTTTGTAATTTAGCCACCTGAAATTTAACTCACTTTTAAAGTAATATCATATGTTCGAAACCTTAACGGATGCAAATTTTGAAGAGAAGATCGTAAAGAGCGACAAGCTTGCTTTGGTTGACCTGTCGGCCGAATGGTGTGGTCCCTGCCGCATGGTATCGCCCATCATTCACGAACTGGCTGCCGAATATGAAGGCCGCATTGTGGCCGGTGAACTGAATGTTGACGACAACCCTGCAACCACTGCCCTTTACCGGGTCAGGAATATTCCAACGGTGCTGTTCATCAAGGGTGGCGAGGTGGTCGACAAACAGGTCGGCGCCGTACCCAAGGCCTCCTATAAGGCGCTCATTGAAAAATATATTTAACCTGTGTCAAACGCCCTCGATACAAGCCGGCTGGAGCAATTCTCCTCTCTTGAATTCTTAGCACGGCAGGTGGTGGAGGGGTTTATCACAGGGTTGCATAAAAGCCCGTTTCATGGGTTCAGCGTCGAGTTTGCCGAGCACCGTTTATACAACACCGGCGAATCGATCCGCTCAATCGACTGGAAGTTGTTCGGCCGCACCGACCGACTCTATACCAAGCGCTATGAGGAGGAGACCAACCTGCGATGTCAGGTATTCATCGACAACTCCTCGTCGATGTATTACCCGGTGCTGGCCAGTCCCGATATCAGCCATCCCAATAAGATCACCTTCTCGGTATATGTTGCTGCCGCGCTGCTCTATCTTTTCAGGAAACAAAGGGATGCGGCCGGCATCAGTGTATTTTCAGATACGGTGGAGCTGCATACCCAGACAAAATCGAATCCGGTTCACCACCGTTACCTGTTCAATGAACTCGACAAACTGCTGATCCCCCGGTCGCCCGAAGAGCATAAGGGCACCAATGTGGCACAGGCCATTCATGAACTGGCTGAGCGGATCCATAAACGCTCGCTGGTGATCATCTTCAGCGACATGTTCGACAGGTCGGCGCAACCGGAGGAGTTGTTCTCCGCATTGCAGCACCTGAAGCACAACAAGCACGAGGTCATCCTGTTCCATGTGGTGGATAAGGGAAAAGAGATAAATTTCGATTTTGAGGACAGACCTTATAAATTCATCGACCTGGAAACCGGTGAACAACTCAGGGTCCATCCATCGAAACTCCGCGAACGTTATGTGGAGGCGCTCTCCACTTTCAACAACGAACTGAAGCTCCGTTGCGGCCAGTATCACATCGACCTGGTTGAAGCCGATATCCATTCGGGTTTTGAACAGGTGTTGCTGCCCTACCTGGTAAAACGCAGCAAGTTATTCTGACCGTAATCCTTCCCGGATTTTTTACTAATTTTGCTGCTCTTTAAAAAACTGCAGTGATGACCGAAATTGCCTCCAAATACAGCCCCTCGCAGGTTGAGGATAAATGGTACGAATACTGGATGAAGCAGGGTTTCTTCAACTCCGTGCCTGATGAACGCGAGCCCTACTGTATCGTGATCCCGCCTCCCAACGTAACAGGTGTCCTTCATATGGGACACATGCTGAACAATACCATCCAGGATATCTTGGTCCGCCGCGCCCGGATGATGGGCAAGAATGCCTGCTGGGTGCCGGGAACCGACCATGCCTCCATTGCCACCGAGGCCAAGGTGGTTGCCAAACTCAAAGATGAGGGGATCGACAAATCAAACCTGACGCGCGAAGCCTTCATGGAACATGCCTGGGAATGGAAAACCAAGCATGGCGGGATCATCCTCGACCAGCTTAAGAAACTGGGAGCCTCCTGCGACTGGGAACGCACATGCTTTACCATGGATGAATCGCTGTACGATTCGGTCATCGATGTCTTTATCGACCTGTATAACAAAGGGCTGATCTATCGTGGAATCCGCATGGTCAACTGGGATCCGAAGGCCCTTACGGCGGTATCGGATGAGGAGGTGATCTACAAGGAGGTTAATTCGAAGTTGTTTTATGTCCGGTACAGGGTTGAGGGTACGGAGGATGAATGGATCACCATTGCCACCACCCGCCCTGAGACGATCTTAGGCGATACTGCCATCTGCGTTCACCCCGAAGACGAGCGCTACCAGCACCTCCGCGGGAAGCGGATCATGGTTCCGCTGATCAACCGCTCCATCCCTGTGATCTTTGATGAATATGTCGACCGTGAATTCGGCACCGGTGCCCTGAAGGTGACCCCCGCCCACGACGTCAACGACTACAACCTTGGGTTGAAATACAAACTCGAGGTAATCGATACCTTCAACCCCAATGGGACGCTGAGCGAGGCTGCCCTGCTCTATGTCGGCGAGGACCGCTTTGTGGTTCGCCGTAAGATCACGGAGGAGCTGAAAGAAAAGGGTCATATCGTGAAAATACAGGAATATACCAACAAGGTTGGCTACTCCGAACGTACCGACGAGGTTATCGAACCAAGGATCTCGGTCCAGTGGTTCATGAAGATGAAGGACCTCGCCAAACCGGCCCTCGAACTGGTTGAAAACGACACTATCCTTTTCCACCCGGCCAAGTACAAGAACATGTATCGCCACTGGATGACCAATGTCACCGATTGGTGCATCTCGCGCCAGCTGTGGTGGGGACAACGGATCCCGGCCTATTACCTGCCCGGCGGGGAATTCGTGGTAGCCCGTTCGAAGGAGGAGGCGCTTGCACTGGCCAATGCGAAATCCAACGGACAGGATGCAAAATATTCCATTTCCGATCTCCGGCAGGATGAGGATGTACTGGATACCTGGTTTTCGAGCTGGCTTTGGCCCATCTCGGTATTCGACGGTATCAGGCACCCCGGTAATGCCGATATCAATTACTACTATCCCACCAACGACCTGATTACCGCCCCGGAGATCATCTTCTTCTGGGTTGCCCGCATGATCATGGCCGGCATGGAGTACCGCAAGGCGATTCCCTTTAAGAATGTCTATTTCACAGGGATCGTACGCGACAAACTCGGCAGGAAGATGTCAAAATCGCTCGGCAACTCTCCCGAACCGCTTAACCTCATCAGCCTCAACGGCGCCGATGCAGTTCGTGTGGGCATGCTGCTCTGTTCTCCTGCGGGAAATGATCTGCTTTACGATGATGCCCTGATCGAACAGGGCAGGAATTTCTGTAACAAGATCTGGAATGCCCTGAGGCTTGTGATGGGATGGCCGGTGGATGAGACCCTGGAACAATCAGAGGTAAACAGGGTTTCGCTGAGCTGGTTTGAATCGACCTTCAATGCCGCCCTGCAGAATATCAATGCACTTTATGATGATTACCGGCTGTCGGAGGCGCTGATGGCCGCCTATAAACTGGTATGGGATGACTTCTGCTCATGGTTCCTTGAAATGGTCAAGCCAGCCTACCAGCAGCCCATTGACAGGCCGACCTTTGATGCGGTGAAGGGATTGTTTGAAAAATTGCTGAAGGTACTTCATCCCTTTATGCCCTTTATCACCGAAGAAATCTGGCAGATCCTCGGAGAGCGCAGTGAAGGCGAATCTATCATGTTATGCATGGTGCCTGTTACCGGCGCTTATGACCAGAAGCTGATCGCGAAATTCGGCTTTGCGGAGGAGGTAATCATGGCCATCCGCAATGTGAGAAAAGAAAAAAACATCCCCCAGAAGGAGGCTATCCGGCTCTTCATCAGGAAAAACAACAACGAATCATCGGATACCACCTTCGACGCACTGGTCGCGAAACTCTGCAACATCAGCGAAATTGCCTATGTGGAGGACAAGGTGCCCGACAGCATCTCCTTTGTTACGGGCTCCACCGAGTTTTTTATCCCGCTCACTGGGAAGATCGATATCGCCGAGGAGATCAGAAAGCTTGAGGAGGAGCTGGCCTACACGACCGGTTTCCTGGGCAAGGTGATGCAGAAACTCGGCAACGACAGCTTCGTAAAAAATGCTCCTCCTACCGTGGTTGAATCCGAACGTAAGAAGCAGGAGGATGCCGCCGCCCGGATCAGGGTGCTTGAAGAGCAGATCAGGGGATTAAAATAATCAGCCTGCGATCCCCCCGGGATACTGGAGGGCATTACTGGACATTAAACCAAACACCCATGCAAACCATAGATAAAACCAAGCCGGTGATGGTCACCGGTGCCACCGGGTATGTAGCCGGATGGATCATTAAGAAACTCCTGGATGAAGGGATCACGGTGCATGCCACCGTCAGGAACCCCGGGAACAAACAATCCCTGATGTTCCTGGATGTCCTGGCCGAAAAGGCAAAGGGCACCATCCGCTATTTCAGGGCCGATCTGCTGACAGAAGGCGCCTACGACGAGGCGATGGCCGGGTGTGAACTTGTATTTCATACGGCATCGCCCTTTACCAGCAAGATCAAAGATCCGCAGAAAGATCTTGTCGACCCTGCCCTGAAGGGTACGCGGAATGTGCTGGCTTCGGCAAACCGCACTGTGTCGGTCAAACGGGTGGTACTTACCAGCAGTTGCGCCGCCATCATCGGCGATGCGAAGGATTGTCTGGGCTATCCGGGAGGAATTGCTACAGAGGCCCAATGGAATACCACTTCAACTGTTGATCACCAGGCCTATTCCTATTCAAAAACAGTCGCTGAACAGGCAGCATGGGAAATGGTAAAGGCACAAAACCGCTGGGATCTGGTGGTGATAAACCCCTCCCTGGTCATCGGCCCGGGAATCAACCCGGATGCGACCTCCGAGAGCTTCAGCCTGGTACGCCAGCTGGGCGACGGCAGCATGAAAAGCGGCGTTCCCTCGTTCAGCATCGGCGTGGTCGATGTCAGGGAGGTTGCCGAAGCCCAGTACAGGGCGGGTTTCCTGCCTGAGGCGGAGGGAAGGCATATCATCTCTGCTGAAAACACCGATTTCCTGACCCTGTCGGGATATCTGCAGAAGAAATTCGGTAAGGCTTATCCCTTTCCAACCAAAATATTGCCTAAGTTCCTCATCTGGCTGATCGCACCGATGGCCGGATTCAAACGTAAGATGATCCGGCTGAATGTAGGGTATCCGTGGCGGGTTGACAATACCAAGAGTATCCGGTCGCTCGGTATGGCATACCGGCCGGTGGAAACATCGATCGTCGATTTTTTCCAGCAAATGGTTGATGCGAAGAAATTCGAAAACACCAAAAAGTAACAGGTCCTTTAATGTCCCAGCCGATCCGCAACATAGCCATCATGGCCCATGCCGATGCAGGCAAGACAACCATCACGGAGCAGTTCCTTTTCCTGGGCGGTCAGACCCGTCAACCGGGGTTTGTGGACCAGGGGACGGCCCAGACCGACTTCCTCCCGGTTGAACGTGAACGGGGCATTTCGGTGCGTTCGGCCAATACGACGCTGGTATGGAATGATATCCGCATCAACCTGGTCGATACCCCGGGCCATGTCGACTTTTCAGCCGATGTGGAGCGGATCATGCGTGTGCCCGACGGGGTTATTCTGGTCATCTCCGCCGTTGAAGGGGTACAGGCCCATACTGAAACTTTGTGGGCCGGGTTGCGCCAGCGTTCCCTCCCTGTTATTATCTTTATCAATAAAACCGACAGGGTCGGGGCCGACAGTGAAGCGGTTATCAGGGCTATTCAGGAAGAACTGCATATATCGCCTTTTTGCCTGCAGGAGGTATCGGCGGAGGGTAAAAATGAGGTGGCCGTCAATTCGATATGGAATGAATCAGGAATGGCCAGCCTGCTTCTTGAACAGGTGGTCGCCACCGATGATCATCTGCTTGACCGGTACCTGGAGGGACATGCCCCGGGTTTCAGCGAAGCAGATTGCCATTTGGCAAAGCTGGTGCAGTCGTGCAGGGTTTTTCCGCTCCTGTATGGCTCAGCAAAGCTGGGACTAGGGATGACGGAATTGCTGGATGCAGTGGTACGTTATTTTCCCGCTCCCGTGGGCGATGCCGGGGAACCATTGTCTGCCCTGGTTTATGGGATCAGTCATGATAAGATCATGGGGAAAATAGCCCAGGTGAAGCTTTTCAGCGGCAGGATCGTAAATCGTGATATCCTTTTCAATGCCACCCGGCAGGTGGAGGAGAAGGTAACCCAGGTGCGGCGAATCTTCCCGGGAAGGTTCGAGGATACCGGGGTGGTTGAAGCCGGCGACATGGCCGGGATCTGTGGTCTGACCAGTGCTCAGGCGGGCGACCTGCTGGGGGTGAACCACGATGGTATTCCGTCTGCAGTATCGCTGCGCATGCCTCTGCTTACCGTCCAGATAAAGGCAGTGAACAGCCGGGATTATTCAGCGCTGGCTGCTGCCATGCTGGAGCTCGATGCCGAAGACCCAGCCCTGGAATTCGAATGGCTGCGCGAAGAGGCAGAAATACATGTAAAGATCATGGGCTGGATCCAGATGGAGGTGCTGGAGAGGATCCTGGCCGATAGGTTTGGGATCGCCGCACGGTTTGAAAATCCCACCGTGATTTACCGGGAAACGCCTTCAACCGTGGCGGAGGGGTTTGTACAATACTGGATACCCAAGCCCTGCTGGGCCATCATGCGGTTCCTGATCGAACCGGGAGAGCGGGGGATTGGCGTTGTTTATAAAAGCATTGTCGCTGTGAATGACATTCAGCTGAAATACCAGAAAGAGGCGGAACGGAGTATTGCCGGGGCGCTGAAACAGGGGATCAAAGGATGGGAGGTTACCGATTGCCGCATAACTCTGATTGCAGGGGAGGACCATCCCATGCATTCGCGTGCCGGCGACTTTGCCATCGCCACCCCCATGGGGATCATGAACGGGCTGGTAAATACCGGAACAACCCTGCTCGAACCGATGATCCGCTTCCGTATAAATGCCACAGATGACCTGCTTGGCGTGATTACCAGCGACATTACCCGCATGCGCGGAAATTTTGAAAGCCCCGTGGTGGAAAATAACAAGTTTACCCTGGAGGGGATCGTACCCCTGTCAACTTCGCTTGATTTCCCGGTAAAGCTTAGCTCCCGCTCCGGTGGAAAGGCCAGGATTTCGACCCGTTTCGCGGGTTACAGCGAATGTCCCGATGAACTGGGCACGATCCGGCCTTTCAAAGGCATCAGCCCGCTCGATACTGCCAAATATATACTGAAAGCGCGCAGGGCTATACAATAAAACACATTTTTCTGATTGACATTTGTCATTAATTGATAAAAAATGACAGCTTCCGTATTACCTTTGCTTCATCAACCGGATTAATTGAAAAACCTAAATCCGGAGAATATGAAAACAATCAGGCAAATAATTTGTATTTCGTTGCTTTGTATACCGCTTTTGTCCCTGGCAGGGTTAAAGTCTGTTTCTTACACGATCGAAGACCGTGACAGGATGATCAGAACGGAACAGAGTGTCGGATCGCTCAGGACGGAGATGAACGCCAGGTTTGAAGGGGTCGACAAGCAATTTATCGGGGTTGACAAGCAATTCACGGGTTTCCGTTCAGAGATGAATGCCCGGTTTGATACGGTAGATAAGCGGTTCGACCAGCTTTTCAATTTCCTTTGGGCCTTCATCGGGATTTTTAACGCGATGATGGTCAGCGTATTCGGGTTTGCCTTCTGGGAACGGAAACTTTCAGTGGCTCCTCTGAAAAACGAAAATCAGAAGACCCTCAATGCTCTTCGCGACTTTGCCGAACACCAGCCCAGGCTGAAGGAGATCCTCAAAAATGCAGGATTGCTTTGAAATTATTCAGATACTGATTCTGCCTTGGGATGAACATCAGCGATCCCTGTTGCTTTAAAGGGTAACTTCGCCTGATGGCAAATAATTTTGGCGACATCGCGGGCCGACTTGATGGCAACCGGCAATCCCCCGCCGGGAATGGTCCAGTGACCCGTAAAAAAGAAGTTTTTCAGCCCCGGAACCACGCTTTTAACAGGTGATTGCGATATAATATTTTCTCCGGGGAGCCATCCCTGCACACTGCCTTTCCAGTTATGGGTATATCGACGAAATGTTGCCGGAGTGGCAATGTCAATCACTTCGGTGTTGGTGCCCAATCCCGGCAATCTTTCATCCGCAGCACTGATGATCTGCCCGGCGAAATCCTGCTTTAGTTTGAGGTAATCCTCATAATCAGTGTCCCGCAGGTCGATCCAGAAATCACCCCGGCGCGTATAGAAGCTGAGATAGACAACCGTTTTCCCCGGCGGTGCAGCCGATGAATCGTAGTTGTTAATGTGGATTTCCATCCGGTTATATTCAGTCCCGTCGGGGGAGACCAGCATCCGGCTGAGGGGAACCCGCATGAATGGCGGATGCTTGTCATAGTTTGCCGCAACTCCAAGCGAGACAACGAACACCGAATAGTAGACCTTCAGCCTCTCCTGCCGCGAGAGTTTCAAAATGGTATTGTTTACATACTTCCCTTCCAGCGCGCCAAACATCGTAAAATGCCAGTCGGCCGCTGAAACGGTGATGTCCGAAGCAATGAACGCTCCTGTTTTCAACTGCAGACCGACAGCTATGTCTTGTTCCGTCACGACCCGTTCCACTTCCGCCTGGTACCTGATCTTCCCTCCAAGTTCGTGGTATCTTCTTTCAATATTGCCAACGAAACTGACCGAGCCTCCGGCGGGATAACCGGTTGCGTTGCGGTCGTTGAATGCCAGTGGCAAGGTATGGATGAGTAGCGGCAGTTCATCACCGTCAAAAAAAAGACGAAAGGCCTCTTTCAGAAAAGGATTCTGAAGCTTTGCCGCGAAGGTAATATTGGTTTCCTTCCTGACGCTGTTCAGGAAAAGGAGCAGAGGCAGAAACTTAATAAAACGGATTTTCTGACGTAACGGCAAAATATCAGGCACCTCCCTGATCATGGGAGGAATTTCATAACACTGCATCTTCCTGATCGAACGGATAAACTTCGTGATGGTTTTTTTATCTTCAGGGGCTATGGATAGCAGGTATTCTTCAAGTCTGTCAAGGTTGGTATAGAGATGAAAGACGTTGCTGCCAAAACGGTCGACAGAATCCTTCACCTCTATATCCATCCTCGTTTGATGATGAACAAAACGGATCGATTCCATGTCGATCAGTTCCGACCATAAAAGATAGAAAGGATTGTGACAGTTCGAACCCAGCAGCCACTGAAATCCGCTTTCAAAGGTGTATCCCTTCCTGCTCCAGTTGGTACATAAGCCTCCGAATGTGGAATGACGTTCGAAAATTTCAGTTTCAAACCCGTTCATCTGCAGGTAACATCCTAAGGATAATCCTGCTACCCCTGCTCCGATAATGTTGATCTTCATCGTGTAAAGATACACTTCTCCCGGTAAAAAGAAAAACAGAGGAAAATGTGAACAGGATGAAGGGAAACGGGCGCCTGTTATACCTCAACGATACGGATTGTCCAGAAGTCGTCGGAGAGATTCCCGTCGGTAAGGTAACCGTAGGGCATCGTGAAATAGCCAGCCTGTCCCCAGTCGGCGCCCCAGCTGTTACGGACAATAAACCTTTTGGCAGTTTCGTCATACCCGACCGCAAGGACTGCGTGGCCGCCGACACATTTTTCGTTTTTCTTCGGAAGGTTTAATGTTCCGGATTTGGCAACTGCATCGCTTTCAAAGGATTCGTAGACCGTGAAACCGAACACAAAGGGGTAACCTTCCGCCAGGCAGCCCTTCATCTGGTCGGTGGTGCGGGTTACACGGTGATAGGAGAGGGCCTGGTGCTTCAGCGCCTCCTTATAGCAGGCAGCAGCCGGCTTGACGGCGAATTTCGTGATATCATAAGGCAGCATTTTCTCGGGACACACCCCCTGGGTGTTGAGACTCTTCATCCCATCCCTGATTTCAGCGCCATTGTCAACAGTCACAGTGTGTTCCATGACCCTTTCATTATAATAGATAAAGAGACGTGCAGGCGTAAAATCAGCTGTTATGTTCTGCTTCATCAGGCCAAACTCAAAGGCGGCCCCAATGGCATTGGCCGTGCAGCTGCCCAGTTCACCCTGGTTGTATACAGGCGGACAAAGGTGTCGCAGATCAACTTTAACCGGCAGTTTAGCCATGACAGCACGGGGTGCTGAATACATTAAATCTCGCTGGTCGGGCAAATCAGGTCGCCAACCATACCATGTTATATTTCGCGCCATATAAAATGATTTTGTGTGTTGCCTACTCTGTTCAGGATTTTCGGCATACTCCTCTTAATTTTTATTTTGCCATGGGTTGTTAACCCTCATACGTATTATCTGTGGTTAACGCTTTATGATCTTTTGAATTACCAAGCCATCCCCGGTTACGACTTTTACCAGGTAACATCCATCCGGTTGATTTTCAAGATGGATCCACTGGGTCGCTGAATCCTGTCCGACTCCCGAAAGGATCAGCTTCCCAACCTGGTTGTATATGCCAAACGAGATGGCGCCTGGCGGGAAACAAACCTTGCATAATCCGGTAGTGGGATTGGGAAAGAGGATGCCTGCCTGTTCCTTGTATGCCGGTGAAACAGCGGTGAAGAGGCCCTCTGCATCCGTTTTGACCATGCAGGGGTACTCCTTCTGGTCAGATGAAAGACTCCTGCCGGCTGCGACATACCCATTGTCGCTGGTGACCCGGACTTCAAAGAAACAGCAGTTTTCGCTGCCGTAGAACCTTTCCATGATCAGGTTCCCGGCTGGGTCGAGGGTTGCAAGGTATCCCCGGTATGCGGTTGAATCAGGATCGTGATTGGTGCCGCAAACCACATACATATTGCTGCCGGCCTTTTCAATGGAATATACCCCGGCGCTATTGACAACCCTGGTCCACAGGGTATCGCCATTGAGGTCTGTTTTCATGAGCTGGAACTTCCAGTCGGTTCCCCAGGGATCGTCGGTGGCAGTGATGGCAACCATGAACCCTCCGTTATCCGCAATGCAGAGATCATTGGCGTTGCAGAATTGCCCATGGATCACGTTTGGGCAGGTTTTTAAAAAGATGAGGTCTCCGTTGTTCTGGGTCTCCGCCACTAAAACCATTGTGGGCGGCTGGAGCACCAGGTTGTCCTGGTACCCGCATATAGCATAATGCCCGTCGGGAGTTTCAACAACCGAGGTGGCAGATTCAAAGGTTGCAGGGTTCCCGTCATCAATAAGGCGTGTCCAGAGGGTATCCCCCTGGTAGTTTGTTTTCAGGAGGTAGGCAGTATATGAAATGACGGAGGTTGACTGATCCACCCTGCCGCAAACCAGATACCCGTTATCGCTGGTGCGGATGAGTCCGCCAACTCCCTGGTAAGCCCTGTCCTGGTAGCGTTTCAGCCACATAACATGGCCGGTTTGGCTTAGCTTGATCATGAAAATGCCGCCTCCCTGTACCGATCCTGTTGCCATGAAACAGCTGTCGGGCGTCGGGATTATCTCAGCGCCATTATTGATCTGCCCAAGAGCTAACCTGACCGACCAAAGGGTGTCGCCGATCGGGTTGGTTCTGAAAAACAGCGCCTTTATCGTGTCGGTATAGGTGCCAGAATATCCTGCCATGATGTAGCCACCTTCATAATTTTGTCCTACCGAATTGGCAGCCGCATCTCCGTATGGGGAAAATTCCTGGAATACCTTCCCCAAATTATGCTGGCAAATCGCTGCCTGAAAGAAAAAAAAACAGAGAGGTATCAGAATTATTCGTTTCATAACGGCTGGATATAGGGGGATACCTGTAGGTACCCGGATATAGTTACTTCGCTATAAAAGAATCATCAATGCTGATGCTGCCTGACTGAACTTTGCGATGATACTGGACTGTTTATGATTAACCTGCAAGTTCAGTCAGCCACAGGATAAAGATACAATATAAATTTGCAAAGTCAAGTATAAGTAATGAAAAAAATACATTAAACAGATTTCTCGTTTTTCTTCATGATTTGAATGTCAGCCAGCGGTTTGCGGCATCTTTCTGCCTGTAACATCAGGAACTGAATCTCCTGAAAACATGTTGCAGATGAATTTCTGCGTGTCCTGTACAAAAAATCAGCTTTTATTCAAATGTTTGGTGCGTTGATATTTAGCGTACCTTTGCAAACCATTTCAAACAGCCACCTTATTAATTTAACATGCAGGATATCAGAAATATCGCTATAATTGCCCATGTTGACCACGGTAAAACAACCCTGGTTGACCGGATATTACACCAGGTTCATTTGTTTCGCGACAACCAGGACGTAGGGGAGCTGATCCTCGATTCGAACGACCTGGAGCGCGAACGCGGGATTACCATCCTATCGAAAAACGTCTCCGTCAGGTACAAGGGGATCAAGATTAACATCATTGATACCCCTGGTCACTCCGATTTCGGGGGTGAGGTCGAACGTGTCCTGAATATGGCCGATGGCGTACTGATTCTGGTGGATGCATTTGAAGGCCCCATGCCGCAAACACGGTTTGTGCTGCAAAAGGCCCTGGAGTTAGGCAAGAAACCCATCGTGGTGATCAACAAGGTAGATAAACCCAACTGTTCACCCGGAGAGGTGCAGGAGGCTATGTTCGATTTGATGTTCAGCCTTGATGCCAGTGAAGACCAGCTTAATTTCCCTACAGTATACGGATCTTCCAAACATGGCTGGATGTCGGATGACTGGAAAAATGAAACCACCGATGTCAGTTATCTCCTGGACCAGATCATCGAACATATTCCTGCCCCGCCGCAATTGCCGGGTACGCTGCAGATGCAGATCAGTTCGCTGGATTACTCCTCCTATGTTGGCAGGATCGCCGTCGGCAGGATCACGCGCGGAAGCGTGAAGTCGGGAATGCCCATCTCACTGGTAAAGAACGACAGGACTGTGGTTAAATCAGTGGTTAAGGAGCTTTACCTGTTTGAAGGACTTAGCAAGGAAAAGGTCAAATTTGAGGTTAGCGCCGGTGAGATCTGCGCCATTCTCGGACCTGAAAATTTCGATATCGGCGACACCATTGCCGATTTTGAAAATCCTGAAGGCATGTCGCCCATCAGCGTAGATGAACCTACCATGAGCATGCTCTTCACCATCAACAATTCTCCGTTTGCAGGCAAGGAGGGGACCTTCGTAACCTCCCGCCATATCCGTGAGCGTCTTTTCAAAGAGACTGAAAAAAACCTGGCCTTGAAGGTCGAGGAGATGGATTCTCCCGACCGTTTCCAGGTTTATGGCAGGGGTATCCTTCACCTGGCCATCCTCGTGGAGACCATGCGCCGCGAGGGATATGAATTTCAGCTGGGCCAGCCCCAGATCCTTACCAAGGAGATCGACGGTGTGAAATGCGAACCTGTGGAATTGCTGAAAGTCCAGGTGCCGGAGGCCTTTGCAGGCAAGGTTATCGAGCTGGTAAGCCGTCGCAAGGGCGATATGACCCACATGGAGCACAAGCGCGACAGGGTGATCCTCGAATTCGACATTCCCGCCCGCGGACTGATCGGGTTGCGCAACCCGGTGCTGACGGCAACCGAAGGGGAGGCCGTGATGGCCCATCGTTTCAAAGCCTACCAGCCCTGGAAAGGCGATATGCAGGGCCGCAACAACGGCTCGCTGATCTCGATGTATACAGGTCTTGCCATCACCTATGCCATTGATAAGCTGCAGGACCGCGGCAAGTTCTTCATCGAACCCTTTGAAGATGTCTACAACGGGCAGGTCATCGGCGAAAGTACCCGCAGCGACGATATCGTGATCAATGTGAACAAGACCAAAAAGCTCTCCAATGTCCGTGCATCGGGCTCCGACGATAAGGCCGTAATTTACCCGGCAACCAAATTCTCCCTGGAGGAGGCGATGGAATATATCAAGGGCGATGAATTCGTGGAGGTAACCCCCAAATCAATACGCCTGCGCAAGATCCTGCTTGATGAGATCGACCGCAAGCGCAGCAGCAAACAGGTAGGTTCCTAAAGGGTCTGCCTCGTTTTTCCCGGCAAGCCCGTCAACGGTTTCAGAGGATGGTTTTTACTTTGCGGTAAATACATATTGCAGGATATTTGCTCCCATCTGCAGGGCCTTGAGCCGTGTGGGTTCCGAATCCCCGTGAACGGTGGGATCCTCCCAGCCATCGCCGAGATCGCACTCATAGGTGTAGAAAACCACCAATCTTCCTTCGTAAATAAGACCGAACCCCTGGGGTGGCTTGCCGTCATGTTCGTGGATCTTGGGCAAACCGGTACGGAAGGGAAATTTCTGGTGATAAATGGGGTGATCGAACGGAAGTTCCAGCAGTTCCAGTTCAGGGAATAGCCTTTTCAACTGCGGCCTGATAAACTTGTCCATGCCATAGTTGTCGTCAATATGCAGGAAGCCTCCGCCAATCAGGTAGTTCCTCAGATTCCGGATCTCCTGTTCCGAAAAAACCACATTCCCGTGACCGGTCATATGAACAAACGGATAGTTCATCAGGTCGGCACTGCCCACATCCACCGTGGCGATATCCTCGCTGATATTGCAGGATAAGTTATGGTTTACGAATTTCGCCAGATTCGGCAGGGAGGTGGGATTGGCATACCAGTCGCCGCCCCCCGAATATTTCAACAGACCGATCTGGAACGACGGCGGGGTAAATGAACTGGTGAACAGGATGACTGCCAGGCAGGTAAAAAGTAAAAAGAAACTTCTCTTTATTCGGAACATAGCGCATTATTAATGTTAATGATTGATCGTAATCGCACTGTCGTTAATCAGGAAATCTTCATCAGCCTGATTGCAATTTCGTTTTTACCTGATCCTGTTCATCAGCTCGACCGTGTTACAGGCTACCATGCCAGCCGTTTCGGTTCTAAGCCTGCTTTCGCCCAGGCTTATCGGGATAAACCCTGCCTCAACTGCCTGGTCAACCTCGGTTTTGGAAAAATCACCTTCGGGACCAACCAGGATCAGTACATCCGATCCCTTTTTATAAAGTTCATGAAGTTCAGATTCCAGACCGGTTTCACACCATGCAATCAGTTTCTGACAGGTAAAACCGCCTGTGATGAAATCACTGAAATTTACAGGTTCATTTAACCGTGGCAGCCATGATTTCAGCGATTGTTTCATGGCGGCAACCAGCACCTTTTCAAGACGCTCGGTCTTTACGACCTTGCGTTCGGAATGGTCGCAGATGACCGGCGTGATCTCATCAATGCCGATCTCTGTTGCTTTTTCAAGAAACCATTCAAACCGTTCAATATTCTTGGTCGGCGCCATGGCGATATGCAGCCGGTGCCGGGCCCGGCGGTCGCTTCGGGTCGTCGTCACGATCTCGACCAGGCAGCCTTTATGATGAACCTTTGCCATCCTGCCTTCGTAAAAGTTGCCCTGGCCATCGGTCAGGTGCACCGAAGCACCCTCCTGCAGGCGAAGCACCCTGACGCAATGCCACGACTCCTCTTCGCCCAGCGCACAGGTGTTGCCGGCAATGCCGGAGATATAAAACAGCTGCATAGAATCAAATTTCATGACAAAGGTAAAAAATTGAAAAACCTGTCAGCCATTCTTCCCGGCATGATTGACCTTTTAACGGAAGTGCCTTTTACTGATTGCCGGGACCATGGTCCACCATGATTTTTTTCACGACACTCCTGTTGCCTTGGATGATCCTGATCAGGTAAATGCCCGGTGGATAATCCGAAACGTTCATCCGGTAGCGGTAAAGATCTGATGGTATAACATCATGGCAGCGTTCGGCTCCAGTATCAGAAAACAGGCGCCATGAACCGTCTTCAAAACCATTTATCTCAAGGACGAAATAACGACAGGCAGGGTTCGGGAACACTGAAACACCGGCAACGTTTGTATATCCCGGTATTCCGGTGCAATCGTCACGGGTGATCCTGATGGTGTCAGTTCCCGCGCAGCCGGGAGAACGGGTCACTTCGACCCAGTAGTTGTGTGGCCCCAGCCC
Source organism: uncultured Bacteroidales bacterium (assembly GCA_903928285.1). GTDB lineage: Bacteria > Bacteroidota > Bacteroidia > Bacteroidales > FEN-979 > CAIVAT01. Next base: position 457 of record CAIYQH010000274.1, on the reverse strand, counting down.
GGCGCCGGATGAGTCAACATGGATTACCTGCGTGGTTTGCCCTGTTGACCAATGATAGGTGCAACCCGGATTTCCGGCATCAAGCGTCACAACGCTCCGGGCGCATACGGTCGTATCATTGCCAAGGTTTACCTGGGGATGGACACCCGGGTGGATATAGGCAGCCTTGGTTTTTGAGCTGCTGATAATCCCATTGGAGATGGTCAGGGTTACATTGCAGAAACCTGACGTATTGTACTGGATGTTGACGGGGTTTTTCTGGGTTGACGAGGAGGGTGTCCCTCCCGGGAAGGACCAGTTCCAGGAGACAATGTTACCCGACGACTGGTCGGTAAAGTTGACCGGAGTACCGGTACAGGGCAACGTGTCGCTTGCCGTGAAGTTCACCACGAGCGGCGGGGTGAGCATCTCAACGGCGTCCAGGTTGAATCCGGCACCGGGGCCAAAAGAGGCTCCC
>CAIYQH010000273.1 GCA_903928285.1 uncultured Bacteroidales bacterium | reverse complement strand
TCCTCTTTGGATCCATCCAGGGAGACAAATTCAGCGCCCCTCGCTTTCAGTTCGGCCACCAGCATTCTGTTTCCCTGTTTGAACGAGGGTGCAAAGGCCAGGATGTCGTGATTCCCGGGGTGGTGGTTCATGTCGCGGGTACTAAGATAAATGGTTGCCGAACAGGCATACCCGATGGGATGATCCTTTACCAGGTAAGGCAGTGTTTTATAACTTTTGTTACCCGGCAGATTTTCTGACTTCACCAGGGCCCCGAATGGGATGGTTCCCAGTTTTCCGGCCGGGATCAGGATCAGGCTTTTTCCCCTGATCAGCGGTTCTGCCCTGCGGATAAGCTTTTCGTACAGTTCGCCGGCGACTTTGGCGAATTCAGCCTCTGAACCGTGTTGACCATCGTGACGCAGGATCATGTTTCGGAAACTGTCAATGTTTTGAAAAAATCCCGGATCGATCGGGCTGCTCACCATGGTAGCCGTGATGGGACTGATGATAAAGGTGATCAGTTTTTTATCGGCGATGGCATATTCCAGCAGTACCTCATTTTCATCCAGGCCCTTTTGCACCTGTCTGATACCGGCAATTCTCCGGTCATATTTTAAATGATAGTAGGAGGGGTAATGGTGTTCAAAAACACTCTTGAGGCTGTCGGCAGTGGCATTCAGGCTGAACTGCCGCTGCGCCAGTTCCCTGACTTTCTTCGGATCAGGCCTGGGGTTAAGTTTTTCATCCTGTAGGGCGCCGTTACATTTGGCAAGGTTTGTATGAACCATTCGGTCGAACTCCTGCAAGGTGTCGGGAATCCCGCCTATGTTCCTGGCCTCCAGCTCTTTCATGGAAGAGTAAAGCGAGGCGTAACGGCTTTTTTCGGAGAAGAGAAAGGCCTTGTCAAGATAGGCGGGGTCGCCGGTCCGGTGATACAGGATGTAGGCAAACTCAATGGCGGCAGGATAGGGGAGGGTGTGCATGTCAATTACACTCCGGGTATCCTCTGGTTTGTTTTGGGTCCGCATCGAATCGGCCACCTGGGTAGCCAGTTCGATATTGGCGAGGGCGCTCTTCAGGAATTGCAGCGAATCGGGATTCCGGTAATATTTCACCTCAAAAATACTTGCCTTGGCTTCAAGGGAATAGAGCAGGGTAAGTTTATCAAAGACATTCCTGACGACAGGGTTGGAGGTGCCCAGCGTATCGGTGAATCCGGCCACATTGTAGGCGATCGCCTTTTGAAGGCAAAAGAGGGCCTGTTGATAGTCTTTCCGGGCAAAGTTCAGGTTACCCAGGTTGTAATAATAGGTGGCCATGTAGGGCCTGTTTTCGCCGGCAATTTTACGGTAAAGGTCAACAGCCCCCTGCAGGCAGTCCTGTGCCTCCTGATATCTTCCGTGATTCAGGTAGAAGAGCCCCAGGTTGGTATTGATCTGGCAAAGCAGCGAGCTGTTTTTATTCACCTGCATGATAGTGGCGATCCCTTTCCTGAAGTAGAATTCCGCAGAATCTGCCTGTTCTTGGGCCGAGTAGATAAAACCTGCTACATCGTATGCCTGGGTTAGCGAGGGAGCCAGGGCCGGATTTGCTGAAAAAATCCTGATGACATTCCGGATAGAGACCAGGGCGGCAGTCATCTCTTTTGTCTTTAGCTGAACGATGGCAACGTTCAGCTGGATGGTAGCCAGGTTCGGATCATCGGGACTGCTGATCGATTCAAATATGGCAGCAGCTTTGCCAAGATAGACAGCAGCTTTTGAAAAATTGCTGGTTTGCTGGAAAAGTACCCCCATCCCGTTATAGGCTCCGCCGATGATCTGGTGATGTTCTCCGTATTTTGGAACCCACATGCCGGTCGTTTTTTCGTAGAGGGGCCTGGCAGTTGCATAGTCCCCCTTTTGCAGGCAGATATCGCCTTCGGTGGCATAGCAGGCGGCAAGGGTCTCTTCGGCATCGCCCTTCAGTATTTCAGCGATCGAAATGGCTTTTTTTACAGCCGTAAGCGCATCTTCCAGCTCCTCCTTATA
>CAIYQH010000272.1 GCA_903928285.1 uncultured Bacteroidales bacterium | reverse complement strand
CTGCAGCTGAAGGTTGGTGTCGTAGAGGGAAAAATACCATTTTATCCTGGTTTCATCAGCTATCTCCTGGCTTCTGAAAAACAGGATCATTCCTTTTGTTCCGCAGGGGATCACTCTGTAAGTTTCATTGACCGACCTGGCAGGAATTTCAACACGAAGGGGTTTGTCGCTGAAATCCTTTGCGGCGGGCACCTGCGCCAAAACTGAAAAAAAGGAGAGTGAAGAAAGGATCAATAGCAATAACTGTAATCGCCGCATGACAACATCGTTTCTGGTGATAAGACACTAAAACAAGTATTTCAGATCTCCCCGGCGTCCGAAATCCCAGGTTGAACAGAAGGGAAAATCCTCTATTGCTGTTCTGATCCAGTTACAAAAGTAGGTAAAAAAAAAGGTTGCCCCGCAAGAGACAACCTTTTCTTCATTTCAAGCAAGGTATTACCGGACAATCAGTTTTCTGACTTCGGTGGTTTTTGTATCGGGAGAATAAACCTTTACAAAATACAGGCCCGTGGTAAACGAGGAAAGGTTTAATGAAAAACGTTGCTGATCGGTGGTGGTTTCAAACACAACATTGCCCACTACCGACATTACCCTGATCTCTTTCTGACCGGTTTTGTCGAATACGAGCGAGCATTTGCCGAAAGCAGGATTCGGGCTCACGGTAAAGCTGTTGTCTTTCGCTGAATGCTCGTTCATACCGATAATCACATCCCCGGTGATGACAATGTCATCAAGTTCCCAAGTGGAGGATGCCGTTGCATCGGAGGTATATTTGAACCCGATATAAACATGGGTTCCGTTTGTGCCACTCACATTCACTGAGCCTGAAGGAGCCCATACAAAATTCCCGGTTGACCATGCAGGTGATAAGGCAGTCCAGGTAAAATCACCAGGATTGGTTAATCCGTCATAATCGTTGGAAATAAGGCATTCCAGTGGAGCTCCTGCATATTTGTATGCCGATACGAAGGTCAGAGCCTCATTGGTGTAGAGGTTGAAATTCATGGCAGGGGAGATCAGCCAGTCTTCATTGACATTGTTGACGCCGGCTGCATAACCGCTCATACTGGCAAAGGGGTTGTTGGTCAGATGGATCGAGTCGATGCTCCAGACCTGCGCACCTGTTATATTTTTAACGATCCAGTTTGAAAAGGTCTTGTTGGTAAAGTGGATGCTGTCAATAATGGTGGTAGGAGGTGTCGTAGCCGAGGCTGATGGAGCCGTTCCGTCGGTTTTGTAGTTGATGAGCGATCCGGAGTTGGTGTAGGGATAAATCTTAAAATAGTATTTCTTGTTGGAAGGCAGGTTGCCAAAGGTACCATGCTGAACACCCTGCAGGATGTTAAGGGCTCCATGACCATCGGCTAAGTTAGGATCATCAGGAACCGGAGTTCCATCAACCGGAGCTGTAATATTATTCTGATCGCTTGCAAGCAGCAGGTAGGCAACGGGTAACTGGGCTCCTGTTGCATCGACCCAGGTACAGTTAATGGTGAAAGGGCTCGGTGTTGCTGTGAAAGCCGTAGGATAGTTGGTTGGTTCCGGGATCGGGCCTCCGCTATATGCGGTCCAGACAACGTTGTCGATGGTAGCCTGTCCGGAAGCAGTACTGTCGGCCTGTGTGATAAGGATGGTAAAGTCACCCGGCGTATTCACGGCGATCGGACCTGAATGGTACAGGGTTGCCTGTGCGGCGCTGGTAAAGGTACCAACGGCAAGGCCGTTGACTTTTACCACCAGGTTTACATGGGTGGTAAAGGGTTGCTTATAATCAAACTGCAGGGTGCCACATCCATTGTGCAGGGTACCCGAAAGCACTTTGGCCATTGGGTTCCTGGCTTTGCCAAGGGTAGGCGACGGCGCTGTGATCACTGAATCCCCGCGGCACTGTTTATAGGTCCAGGTTGAACCATCCAGACCGAGGAAAGTACCATCATGGTATGCATTGGACGTTTCAGGAAAATTTGTGAATGGTTCATTGCCCTGTCCGATGGCCCATAAACCAATAAACATGAATGCTATCAAAGCTAGTAACTGTTTTTTCATAGAGATAATTTTAATAAATGATTATTGAACGATTAATTTTTGGGTGTTGATAATTCCTGTTTTCTGGTCCAGGGTCTGAACAAAATAGAGTCCACCGGTAAGTTGTGGAAGGTTCAGTTCGGTAACCTTTGTATCGGTTGTCATCGAAGCAATCGTAACGCCGGCAGATGATATTACCGAGATATCGTAAGAAGAAATGGTCCCGAAGGTAAGGGTGAATTTGCCATTGATACTCGGATTAGGGAAGATGGAGAAGGAACTTTTCCCGTTCATCCCGGCAATTCCGCTGGGCCCGACCTGCATAAACATCGGTTTGTATTTTATACTGTGACCGGCATTATTGGTTACAGTCAGTTTAACATCATAGCTGCCCAGAACATTGTACTGGATCGGGGGCGGCGTTTTTCCGGTAAAGGTCTCCGGCCATCCCCTTTCAAACTCCCAGTACCAGGTAGCGGCATTGGCGGAAGAGGCATCGGTGAAGGTAACCGACTGGCCAACCACGATGGTTGAATCGGTGACATGGAAGTCGGCCACAGGGGCATAAGAACAACCAGCAAGCGGAGAGGCGAACAAAGAATCGCCCGCGGCAGTTTTCGACTGGTATTCGATGGCATGACGCCAGTTTGCAGCGAGGGCATTGTTCGAATTCGGATCACAGAGTTCAAGCGAGGGTCCCTTGCCGTTTGCCAGGGTATCCCAGGGTAATGTCGGCATATAATAAACAGAATCAAGTACATAACCATATAGATCCTTCAGCACAATGGGTTCCCCCTGGTTGGTAAGGGCGCCGCCTGCATTCCATTGGTAGGAG
>CAIYQH010000271.1 GCA_903928285.1 uncultured Bacteroidales bacterium | reverse complement strand
TTTACCGAACAGGGTGTTGCAATGCTTTCAAGCGTTCTCAGGTCGAAGAGGGCCATCATGGTCAATATTGCCATCATGCGGGCCTTCGTGAACCTCAGGCATTTGATCGACGCCAATAAAGACCTGATCAGGCGTATTGATTCGCTGGAAGAGAAATACGATAAGAAATTCATGCTGGTCTTCGAAGCTATCAAAGAACTGATCAGGGAAGAGGAAAAACCAAGAGAAAAAATCGGGTATAAACTCCCCGGACAGGGCACCTAAAGCCATGTGTCCGACATAGTCATCATCAATGGAAAGCTGTTAACGGCTGACCGGCTTTGTCAGATAGGTGCCCGGCGCCAGGGCATTCGGGGTCCACATGGTAAGGAAGCGGGCGACTTTCGTAGTGTCATAGCCCTTTACGTTGGGATCGGGATGCTCAAAGGAGTCGGAATCCTGAGTGTTCAGCCGGTTCCCGTTTTTATCGAGAATGACAAACACCGGGAAACCAAAACGGTTGGGAAAACCGAATTCGCTGAAAATACCGTTATCGCGTTTCAGTTTTTCATGGGGAACATTGATCAGCAGGTAAACATAATTTTCCTTCATCAGCGAATCAAGTTTCGGGGTGCCGGTCACCATGGCATGGAAACGCAGGCACCAGGGACACCAGTTGCCGCCAAATTGGACCAGCACATGTTTGTTCTCCTTTTTAGCCGCCTCCAGGGCTTTTTTCAGGTCGGCACGCGCATCCTGGCTTTCATTATAGGGTTTGGCCGGAGCCTGGCCGAACGTATTGATAACTGAAAATTGAAAGCTGATCATGATCAGCAGGAGGAGGGTTTTTAAAAGATGGCTCATGTGGATTGGATTTGGATGCTAAATTAGGGAAAATCCGGTTACCCGGATTCCGGTCGCTGTTTTTTTGAAAATGCTTTTTTTATGGTCAGGTAGTCGAGATAATATAACACCTTCACCGAGAAGCTGTTCGATTGGGCGGTGCTGAGGGTGTTTCCAAGATCGGTGAAGTAATTGTGTACCAGGTCGTCACCCGAAGTGCTGATGGCGTTTTTCCACACGATGCTCATCTCGCTTCCGGGGGCAAAGTACCATACGAATTGAAGGTCGATGGTAAAGGCATTGAAATTGATATTTTGCCCGTCAATGAAACCGGTCCCTGAAAGCGAGCCCTCCCGTTCGAGGGTGCAGAAGGAGAGATATTTTGCCTGCGACCAGTAGTGCCGGGCCCGCAGTGTCAGCGAAGTTTTGGTGGTAAAAATGTACCTGGTGCTCAGCACATTCGCAATGGTCAACAGGTCACGCCGGCCGAAAATGATGGTTGGATTTCCCGTCGGGTCATCCTGGCTGGTAACCCAGCCAAAGTTGTTCAGGTCCTTTGAAAACTGCATGTCGAGGGTCACCGATAAGCGGTTGCTGAAGCGCACCCTGGGGGTGAAGCCGAAGTAATACCTGAAATTCATGTTCCCCGGGCTGTTCATGAACCCGAAATTGTGGTGATACCGGAAGGGCTTCCGGTCGTTGGTGGCAAAACGCCATTCAAATGTGTAATTCAGCGGCATCTTGTACACACGGCCCCAAATCCTTGGTTCGTAATAGTCGTTATAACCCAGCGGCCGGATATCGGCATACATGGCATTGATACAGTATTGAGAAAAGGTGATGGAATTGGTCAGGTTGAAATCGAGGGTCTTGAATTTGTAAAGTTTGTTCAGTGTCGTATAGATCATCTGCAGGTCGGTCTGCGAATTGATGATCTTCCCCCTGGGATCGACTTCATACCATGACAGTCTCAGCCTGTTATAATCCTCGTTGTTGTAAAGCAGGAAGCCCATGTCATTCGGGTCGTAGGTTGCCCCTGTCTCCTGCCGGATCAACTGGTATTGGAACCTGCCGCTGGCCTTTCCCACCGACACGATATATTGGTGTCCCAGGCCAGGGGAATTCCCCTGCCTGTATTTCTGGCTCAGGTTGAGCCGGCCGAAGAACTGGAATGTGCTTTTCCTGTTCCTGAGGCTCGCCTCCGCCCCCGTCACGTTGGCGGAATAATGGTCATCAGGGCTCCAGAAATTGGTATTGATCAGTGTCAGGTAGGAGTTGTTCTTCAGGTTCTGGTCGACAACCAGGACATTGTAGTTGGAGAATGGCTGGGTCATGATCCGGCGCGACTTCCCGGTCACGGTATCCAGCACCGTGGCCCAGGTGTTGGTCGTCATGCCGTTGAAAAATCCGATTCCGAGTCCTTTTGAATTTCTACCGGAGATCTTGGTGGCATTGATGATCCTGGTCTGGACAAGGTTATCGGCGACCTTTTCGTTCAGCCGGAGACTATCGTAAGGCATGGTGAATTTCCGGGGGATACTGCCCACCCTCCTGGTATAGAAGATCTCGCATTTGTTGAAAAGCTCCGTGCCCTCGCTGAAAAACTGTCGTTTTTCATCATACCTGATCTCAAATGGAGTTAGGTTCAGCACCTTGTCGTCAGACTGTACCTGCCCGAAGTCGGGGATCAGCATCATGTCGAGGGTGTAACTTTCGTTGATGCCATAACGGATATCGAGCCCGCCGCGCAGGAATGTCGACCAGTTTTTAACACCGGGGTTCTTCTCGGCATAACCCGAAACATAGGGCGACAGCGACAGCTTGACCGGCGGGTTGATCTTCCTGATCCCCGCCAGGGTGCCGTAATAGTGAAAAATATCCTGCGATTTGTTATCGACCCACGACCAGGTTGAATATTCATGGAGCCGCTGGATGTTGCGCCAGAAGTTGATCCCCCACACCTGGTTTTCGATCCGGGGGAACCTCAGTGCCGACCAGGGTATCTTCACCTCGGTGATCCATGCCGAATCGGTGATGATGGAGGCGGTTTCCCACACGGCATCCCAGGTGATGTCGTTCCCGGCTGCCGAATATTTGCAATCGTTCTGCAGGTTTGCAGGGCTGACTTTGAACTCATACATATTAAGCCCGTCGTTGTAGGGCAACAGGTCGAAGGAGATATAGTCTGTGTTGAGCGACTCAACCTGGTCGCGCCGGCCGAGTTCGCGGCAGATGCTGTCGGGATGCGGGTCGTACATGACGGCCAGGAAATAAACTGCCATGTCATCATAAACGCACCGGATCTCTGTTCTGAAGGCTGGCAACGTGCCGTTGCGCGGCGCATATTCCAGGAAATCTCCGGCCACCGGCGCCGATTTCCAGGCCGCCTCATCGGGATGACCGTCGATTTTCGGGTGGATGGCAACCCTCACCGCGTCCATCTTCTTCCTCGCAAGTGCAGCCGAATCAGGCCGGGTATCGCTTCCCGCGACAGCGGCCTGAACGAACCATCCCGGCGCCACCAGGAGACACATTACCGCCAGTATTTTCATTACCCTCATCACAGGAGATGGTTAACACCAGGATCAAATTTAACCTATCCGGCGCAAAGCCGCATGGAATTTTGATCAACAGGGCTGTTTTTCCTGTTATCCCTGTTTTCCTGACGGTGAGTCCTGATAAATGGGTATGGGATGAATCATTTCATATACCATCTCCCGGGATAAGGCAATCCGGAGAAAGAGCAATGATCAATGGAGGATTTTAACCGGGAAGGCAGCTTTACAGACACAAGTCCGCATGATTATTTTTCTGAGTGATAGCGGCAACAATAAATTAACAGATCATGACCGCAAATTTGATATACCAGCCTGTGTTTCCATTCAATGCGCCGGGACCTCTTCTTATGATAAGGGTTTCATTATTTTGTTCCACCTCGTCAAGAAATTGCCTGAGGTTCGTTCTGAATTCCGTGAAATTTACTGCTTTCCTGTTTTGTAGGAATAAGTTACAAAAAGAGTACAAATATAAGTACTTATTTAGTTACCTGACCAGCCTGGGAATTTTTCCAAAATTCAGTAAACTGCAGATTACAAGACCAGTACAATCAGTAGTTTGAGGGACAATCCCCGACGACCATGCCGGAAGGGCCGGCGACCCAATTAGGGACAGGCAGTTCCTTCCGGCTACACTTTTACCATGGTCATATTATTCAGGCAGGTATTACTTCTATAATGGAATGATAAAATCAATGTTCGTGTAAATATTTACATTTTGATTTTCAGGGACAACAAACAAATTGTTAATATTTGAACTTACATAATCTCCTGACTGAAAAGTTCCATCGTGATTTTTATCAACCAATGCATAAACATAGTAACTCCCCGGATGAACATCCCTGATCATATAACTTTTTGTGTTGACCGAAAGAAGAACGTACCGGGAGATGTACTTAAGGTTATCAGCAATATAGGTTGTGCCATTGAAAAGCGGATTGGTGGTGAAAACCAGGAAAACCTGGTCAGTGCTGTTGACCGGGAGATTATTCGCAATGGAAATATTGGCCGTGATGCTGCCCACATAGGGTTGGGAGGTTGAGTTATATGGATCGCTGTCAGCATTGAAGAAAATACTCTCGATCATGTTGCGGAATGCATTCGTAAAGTCTTTAGTCATTACGGGCTGCGGGTACTTGAAATGAGCAATTGCCTCCGTTGCATTGTTTCTGCCGCCCAGTTTGGCGGTCCAGGTCGAATGCCAGACCAGGGTATCCGATTTGTTGAATTTATTTGTCCATGTGGTCACCTTCATTTCATCCCCGGTGAATTTAAACACAGTACAGGCTCTTTTATTTCCTCTTACAAAATCCCTGAAGTGGTAAAAACCTTCTGATTCCACAGCCGAATCCATTACCTCATAGGTGACACAGCAGGTATCCTTATGACAGCCCTCTGTCCGCATTGCTATACTTAACTTGTCGTTGTATTTTACGATAAAAAAGCTGAAGCTGTTATTTGTATTCGTGTCGAGTAATGAAAACTGCGAAATCTGACCGGGCGCAATTGGGCGAAAATCCGAGTACCACATATCAAAGCTTCCGGCAGTGGTGGAAGATGAAACCGGCCCGTGCCACAATCCGGGAAGACGATTGAAAAAATTAAATCCTGTTATCGATTGCGCTTTTTCTTCCTCATTTTTTTGCTTGCAACCAACAGGTAAAAGCAAAGAAATGGCTGATAACAGTAATAAAAACATCAAGGACCGGTTTTTGTCTTTCATATGTTAAATTTAAAGTGATATTAATATTTGTGTATCACCGTTGATTGCTGCAATACTGATTACGAAACGGGCATTGCAAAACCATCAGAAGGGCAATATCTTTTTGCCCCTCGCCTCCTCGAGCAGCTCTGCCATGGCCAGGTAGATGGCCGACAGGCCGCAGATAATTCCTTCATAGCCGGCGATGATGCCGATCAGGGGTGATTCGGCCCAGTCGCGGACGGCCAGCAGGAAAAAGAGGATCCACAACGATAGAAAGACGAACTGCAAAACGCGGCTTTTTCCAAAGGTGCCCAGCCACATGAAAAAGGTGAAAACGCCCCACATGAAGAGGTACCAGCCCATAAAGGCTTCGGGGGTTTTAACTCCCTTCCCTGCGGCGGTGTCGGGGAATATCCACAGCGCCACCAGGGTCAGCCAGAACATCCCGTAGGAGGTGAAGGCCGTCAGGCCAAAGGTGTTTCCTTTTTTAAACTCGAGGATCCCGGCGATCACCTGGGCGATGCCGCCGTAAAAGAGCCCCATGGCGAGGATCATGGCGCTGACCGGGAAAAACCCGGCATTGTGGATGTTCAGTAACACGGTGGTCATCCCGAATCCCATCAGCCCGAGGGGAGCGGGGTTGGCTTGCTTTGTTTCCATGGAAATAAGATTAGGTGTGAAAAAACAGTGGGTGGCGGAATTACCGCCACCCCGCCAATGATTTACATTCCATACCGTTCAATGATCTCCTGTTTGCTCTTTCCCAGGATATCATACTTTTTCCCGACCTTTTTAAAAGCTTCCAGCGCCTTTTCAAGGTGGTGGATTTCATGTCCCGCCGAGATCTGCGTGCGGATGCGCGCCTGTCCCTGCGGTACGACCGGGAAGAAAAAGCCGATGGCATAGATGCCCTCATCGTAGAGGTCGCGCGAAACATCCTGCGCCAGTTTGGCGTTGAACAGCATCACCGGCACGATGGGGGTATCGCCGGCCTTGATGATCAGCCCGGCTTCGGTCAGCCCCTTGCGCCAGAAGGCGGTATTGCTTTCAAGCTTGTCGCGGCGGTCGGTGGAGGCCGACAAGATTTCGAGCACCTTGATGACGCCGGCTACGACAGGAGGGGCGATGGTGTTGGAGAAGAGGTAGGGACGGGCCTTCTGGCGGCACATCTCGACCAGTTCCCTCCTCCCGGATACGCATCCGCCGGAGGCGCCGCCCAGACCCTTGCCAAAGGTGGTGGTGATGATGTCGATCTTCCCCATGACCCCGTACTGCTCGTGGGTTCCGCGGCCGGTCTTCCCGATGAATCCGCTGGAATGGGAATCGTCGACAAACAGCAGCGCGTCGTATTTCTCGCAAAGTTCGACCATCCTGTCAAGCCGGGCGGTATCGCCATCCATGGAGAAGACGCCGTCGGTGATGACGCATTTCAGCCGTTTGTCGTTGTGAAGCTGCAGCTTCTCCTCCAGGTGTTCCATGTCGGAATGCTTGAAGGTGTCGTGCATGGCGCTGCACAGGCGGATCCCGTCGATGATCGAGGCATGTACAAGCCTGTCGGAGATCATCACGTCGTCCTTCGTGAGAACTGCTTCAAATACCCCCGCATTGGCATCCATGCAGGAGGGGAAGAGGATGGTATCCTCGGTTCCCAGGAATTTGGTGACCATCTGTTCGAGGGTGCGGTGGATATCCTGCGTTCCGCAGATGAACCGCACCGACGACATGCCGTAACCGTGCGAATCGAGCCCGGCATGGGCCGCCTTTACCACTTCAGGATGACTCGACATCCCGAGATAGTTATTGGCGCAGATGTTGATGACCTTCTTCAGCGGGGCGCCCGAGGGAAATTCCACCTCGATATCGGCAGCCTGGGCTGAATGGATGTAGCGTTCCTGTTTGAACAGGCCTGCATGTTGCAAACCTGTCAGGACTTCGGTATACATCCCGCGTGTTTTGTCGGTATAAGCCATGGTTACCTCCTTTTATTTGACATATTCCCTGACCAGTGCGCAGATCTTGTTCACCGAATCAAAGGCTTCCGGGGTTGCCTTATCGTCGGGAATCGAGATGTTGTATTTGTTCTCCAGGAACCGTTTCAATGAAACCATTGAAAAACTGTCGACAATCCCACCCGAAATCAGCGGGGAATCGTAGGTCAACTCCGTATCATCCTCTACATACTCCTTGATCACATAATTTTTGATAATTTCCTGCATTTCGTCCATAGGTTCGTTCTCCTTAATTTTTTGGATTATTACTTGTTAACTAGCTGGTTGGCGAAACTGTAGTCAATTCCGACAAAATTTCAATATTGGATATTCAGTGTTCGATATTCGTTATTCATTCTTTAATCATCATTTTCCAGTGTCGACGTATCCCCGATCGCTTCGCCCCACTCCTTTGCATGCAGGATGCGTCGCATGATCTTCCCGCTCCTGGTCTTGGGCAGCGAATCGATGAATTCGATCTCCTGAGGCATAGCCAGGGGGGAGAGCTTTTTCCTTACAAAATTCATGATATCCAGGTCAAGGTCCTTGCTGGCGGTAAATCCGGGTTTCAGGGTCACGAAGGCTTTGACCACCTCCATGTTCACGAAATCGGGTTTGGCCACCACGGCCGATTCGGCTACGGCAGGGTGTTCGAGCAGTGCCGATTCGACTTCGAAGGGGCTAACAAGGTGTCCACCGGTATTGATCACATCGTCGTCGCGGCCGACAAACCAGAAATAGCCCTCATTGTCGATGCTGGAGCGATCGCCCGGCAGGTACCATCCGTTTTTGAATTTATTCTTATAGGTTGATTCGTTGTTCCAGTAGGTTCGCATCATCGAGGGCCAGCCGGGTTTGATGGCAATGAGCCCGATTTTACCGGTTTCGCCGAAGGGCTCGAAGGTCTCGGCATCGATCACCGTGGCGGTGATACCCGGGAAGGGTTTGCCCATCGAGCCGGGTTTTATCTTCATCCCCGGGAAGTTGGTGATCATGATCGAGCCTGTTTCGGTTTGCCAGTAGGTGTCGAGAAACGGTTTGCCAAATACCTTTTCCGACCAGATGACCGCCTCGCTGTTCAGCGGTTCACCTACAGATGCCAGGTGACGGAGGGTCGACAGGTCATATTTTTTAATGACATCTTCGCCGGCTTTCATCAGGGAGCGGATGGCAGTGGGCGCCGAATACCACATAGTGATCTTGTGCTTTTCAATAAAGCGGTACCAGTTGTCGGCCGAAAACCCGGCATCCAGCACGCACTGGGTCACGCCGTTGCTGAAAGCGCCGATGATCCCGTAGGAGGTGCCGGTGACCCATCCCGGGTCGGCGGTACACCAGTAGATATCGGAATCCTGCAGGTCGAGCACCCATTTTGAGGTGAGATATTGTGAAATCAGCGAGTAATGAACATGTTTAACCCCTTTGGGCTGGCCCGTGGTACCCGAGGTGTAGTGCAGCACCGATGCCGATTCGGCATAGGTCGGATGGATATCGAACTGGTCGATCTTTTCAGCCTTTTCCATGTCGAAGGCCACCTCGCGGTCGCCCAGGGGCTTGCCGGGGTCGGCATCCACGATGATCATATGTTTCAGGTAGGGCATCTTATCCATGATCTTCCGCACCTTGGGGGCATGTTTTTTCTGGGTGATGATGGCGGTGGTTTGGGCGTTGTCGAGGCGCACAAAGAGCGATTCGTCGCCGAATGCCGAAAACAGCGGCTGGGCGATACCGCCCATTTTCAGTATCCCCAGGAAGCCGATATAAAGCTCAGGGATCTTGTCCATGAAAAGGCAGACACGATCTTCGGGCCGGATACCCAGCTCCCGGAGGAAGTGACCAATGGTGTTGCTGTTGAGACGCAAGTCATTGTAGGTATACCGTTTTTCAATCCCCGTGGAGCCTTCCCAGATCAGCGCCGGTTTTTCGGCCTTGCCCATCCGGCAGATCCGGTCGGAGCAATACCAGCCGATGTTGATGATGTTGCCCGGTACAAAATCCAGCTCTTTTTCGGCAATATCCCAGTTAAAATTTTTAATGCGTTCGTCAAAAGATCCGATGTTCGACATAGGCCATGGATGTTAAGGGTGGAACAAATAAGAAGGATAGATCGGTGTGCGGGGATATTTTGCCGCACGATGAATTTTCACAATGGCGAAAGAGGGAAACGGACTTGGCCCCTGTGGGGCGGTTGTTTGCAGAAAAATAACAGAAACCGTGGAAGTAAAACTGAATAGTTGAATTTGGCGCATAAACATTGTTTTCCGCAGTTTAGCTTTCAAGTATAACAATAGCAGTTGCCAGCTCCTTTAGATGCGATAAAGATACATGTATTTTTGAAATTTTCAAATCGGCCATTAATTCTTTCGCCTTGCCAAAAACCCGGATATAGGGCTTCCCCAGTTCGTCGTGGTAAACCTCAATATCGGCAAACCGGATGCCAAAGCGCCACCCGGTGCCGATAGCCTTGAGGAAGGATTCCTTGGCCGAAAAACGGGCTGCATA
>CAIYQH010000270.1 GCA_903928285.1 uncultured Bacteroidales bacterium | reverse complement strand
TTGTCAAAAAAGTTTTTAATTGCCCGGCCATAGCAACACGCCAAAATTCAAAATCTCAAACGTTAAAATTACAAACATGCCAATCACAGAAGAATCGAGAAAATTAATTTTCAACAAGTTGAAAAGGAATTTGGAAAAACATACTCCACCTTTGATAGTCAGCAGTGATTCCCCCGATATCTCGTATGAGATTATGGGCAACAAGCCAGTTCCATACGGATACGATAAAAAAATGGTGCCCGGAATGTTTTTCGCCCAGATAGCCCAGCGAAAGGAGAGCGTAACCTTGCATTTCTTCCCCATCTATATGGATGTAAAAATGAAAGAGGTTGCCCCTTCGCTCATGAAATGTTTGAAGGGAAAAACATGCTTCCATTTTAATAAGGAAGAACAAATTAACGAAACCGAATTAAGTTTGCTGCTGGAGAAGGGTATTGTTGCCTGGGAAAAACTGGGATATATGAAGTAATTTCCGAATTCCCGGGAATGGGATCTGTTGAGGATAAAGAAAAATAAAGAAGGTCTTTACAGGCCGTTGATCTAACAAAAGGAGACTTCTGGGATCAGAAATCAGAGGTTGGAAATGTCTTTGTTGATAGACCATTATTCCCTAATGAAAAAGAAATTTTGGATTAATTCTTGCCAATTTGTTACCCGTTATAATGAAAAAGAGGTTGACTCATAAGTAAAATTACGCTCTAAAAGAGCGCATATTTGACTTCTCTCTCAACCTCTACTATGAATAAAAGAGGCTGCCTCATGACTTCTGAGACAGCCTCTTTTTTGTAGCCCCGGCAGGAATCGAACCTGCATTTAAAGTTTAGGAAACTTCCGTTCTATCCATTGAACTACGGAGCCTGAAATGGGTAAGCGTTAAAATGAAACTTTGCGCAGTACAAGATATGCTTCGCGCAATTCAGGGTGCAAAGATAGATAAATTTTGAAATCCGGGGTAAAAACAGCAGCTAAGTGTTACATTCCACCCTGGAAAACCAAAACAGCCGGGTGCAGTTTACTGCCCGGCTGTTTTGGGAATTGGATGAATGGCTATTTCAGGATCGACCTGAGCTCCGAGCTGTAATCCTTTGTGATATCGGTCCACTCGGTGATCATCGACTGCCAGCTGCCCTGGCCGAATAGCTTTTCGTAGGCCGGCCTGGTTGTATCATCCTTCGACCATTGGTCATAGCTGGTGAAATTCCAAAGGAGGGCCACATCGGCCATGTTCGGGTCATGCACCGGGTTGTTGAAAACGAGCATACTGGTAGTTCCGATGGACTCATAGGCTTTTTTCAGTTTTTCAGTCAACGCCTTGAACCGGTAATAGCTGCCTGGTTTCAGCTTCACGCCCCACACTTCGTAGTGGCTGCTCTTCCTGAAATTGTCCATGCCTGTTGAGAGTTCTTCGTTGTAGTCCCACAGGGAAGTTGGCCCGTATTGCTCAATAAGCGGCTCGACGTTTGTGCTCCAGTCGGCATCGTGACCGCCATCCTTAGCCGGACGGTGGTCGATGGCGGCATAGACCGTCGGGCCCAGGACCCAGAGGTACCAGCCCGATTTTTCACCATATTCAACTTTATGCAACGCGGCCACATTGGGTCCGTCGGGATGGAACTTCAGGTCATGGGCCTTAATGGCGGCCTCCATCTTGTCCTCCATTCCCCGCTTTGGCTGCAGGTACATGCTTTCCACAACCAGGGCCGGTTTGTCGCCGGGTGCTTGTGCATAGATGCCAGCCATAAAAGCCAGCGCTGCGATCGACAATACTATATTTTTTTTCATTGATTTTGTTTTAGGATTATAGAAATACTGACTCCGTTAACCTCGTACAAAGTATTTTGACAGGCTAATCGCGGCAAATATAATCTATTACCAGACTAAATCTAAATAAAATTCAGGAAATAG
>CAIYQH010000269.1 GCA_903928285.1 uncultured Bacteroidales bacterium | reverse complement strand
TAATAGCGAGAATAACTCTGCGAGTTATTGCCCGCTACTAACAGCAATAACAACACAAACAATCCTATTTAATTCAATTAAGAAAAGACATTCGCTGGTCTAAGAAATGGGGAGTAGCATATACAGCTACGGAACGAACACCACAAACCGCCTGAAAAGAATCACGCCGATATCGACCGTCGGCTATACGGCTATCAATGTTGACTTTGCATGGTATGTTGATCCCGGTTATTCAGGAACTACAACGGAAGGTGTGATAATCCAGTGGTCGACAGATGGAGCGACCTGGACCTCGGCTGGGACTACCTGGATGAGATATGGAGCAACAGCCCAATGGGTGGTAAATACCCAAAACCTGCCGGTAGGCGCTGAAAACCAGGCTACGTTGTATATTGCCTTCCTGTTCAACTCCAATTTCGGCAATGACTGCCACATGGACATCATCCATGTCAAAGGCACGGCAGCCCCGGCGCCAACCGTCACAACCACGGCGGCAACCAGCGTTCTTGGGACCACCGCGACCCTGAACGGGACCGTGAATGCCAATGGCATCTCCACGGCGGTTTCTTTTGAATATGGTACCACGGTTGCCTATGGCACATCAGTTCCCGGGGTACCCTCCCCCGTCACCGGCAGTACCGTAACGCCTGTTCTTGCCAATATTACGGGACTTACCCCGAGTACACTTTATCATTTCAGATGCAACGGCACCACTTCAGGTACTGTCAATGGCAACGACATGACCTTTACCACAGCCGCCCTGGCTCCTTCGGTGGTAACCCTCCCGGCTACCGCTACTACCGCCACAGGTGCCACCATGAACGGCACTGTAAATGCAAACGGCGCCAGCACTGCAGTCTCTTTTGACTACGGGCTGACGGTCGCCTATGGAACCAATGTCGCGGGCACCCCCACCCCGGTCACCGGGAATGCCATCACGCCGGTCAGCGCTACCCTTACGGGCCTGTCAACCAATACAACCTATCATTTCAGGGTGAAAGGCATCAACTCCATTGGGACCACCTTGGGAGCCGACCAGACCTTCTTCACTGCCTGCGCCCTGGTTGCCGCGGCCGGTGTTGTTACGGGCCCGGCGAGCGTTTGCAGTAACAGCACGGGATATGTTTACACGGTCCCCGTGATCGCCAATGCGACCTATTATAACTGGACACTTCCTACCGGGGCGACCATCACCGCAGGAAATAATACCAATTCGATTACGGTAAGCTATTCCGGCGCCGCCGTTTCCGGGAACATCAGTGTTTACGGATCGAGTATCTGCGGAAACGGCACCGTGTCGCCTAACCTGGCCATCACCGTGAATGCCCAACCCCTACCCACCATCACGGGAGCTGCAACCGTTTGCGCCCAATCGACAGGGAACGTTTATACCACGCAGGCAGGAATGACAGGTTATACCTGGACGGTCACAGGTGGCGTTGTAACGGCAGGCGGCACCGCATCAAGCAACACCGTAACCATTACCTGGAACACGGCAGGCGTGCAAACAATATGCGTAAACTACACAAACGGCGTCGGCTGCACCGCTTCAGCACCGGTTTGTTATAATGTCACCGTGAATGCCCTGCCGGTTCCGACGGTCATAGGTCCGGCCTCGCCCTGCGCGAATTCGACAGGAAACGTCTACACGACCCAGGCAGGGATGACCGGCTATGTATGGACCCTTTCAGCCGGAGGAACGATTACGGCAGGCGTGGGCACCAATTCCATCATGGTAAACTGGAGTGCAGCCGGCGCCCAGACTGTCTGCGTAAATTATGCCAATGCAACCGGTTGCATGGCAGCAGCGCCGGCCTGTTATAATGTCACGGTGAATCCCCTTCCTGTTCCGGCCATCACCGGTTTGGCAACGGTTTGCAACGGCTCCTCCAATGTGGTTTATACAACCCAGGCGGGGATGTCCAATTATCTGTGGAGTGTATCCTCCGGCGGGGTCATCACAGCGGGAGGAACCTCAACCAGCAACACGATGACCGTGACCTGGACCACGGCAGGGGCCCAGGCAGTTTGTGTGAACTATACCAGCGCCGCGGGATGTACCGCTGCAGCCGCCACCTGTTACAACGTCCAGGTCAATCCGGCCCCGACCCCCACCATCGGCAGCAACAACGCCCCCTGTGTCGGCTCGACAGGGAACATGTATTACACCGAGAGCGGTATGACCAACTATACCTGGACAGTTACTGCCGGGGGATCCATCGCTTCGGGACAGGGAACCAACGCCATCAATGTCACCTGGACCGGCGTCGGGGCACAATCGGTCGCGGTGAATTACAGCAATGCCAGTTTATGTGCCGCTATTACCCCCACCGTTTACAACCTCTTCGTCAACCCGCTGCCCAATGCCGCCGGTGCTGTCACCGGAACTGCCACGCTTTGCGCGGGAACAAACGGGGTGGCCTATTCCTGTGCTGAAATCCTGAATGCGACATCCTATACCTGGACCTTGCCCGCCGGCGCAACCATAGCCACGGGAGCCGGGACAAAGAGTATCACGGTGAACTTCTCACCCACCGCTGTTTCGGGAAATATCCTTGTATCAGGCACCAACAGCTGTGGAAACGGTACCGCTTCGCCTACCTTTGCCATCACAGTCAACCCGCTGCCTGCCGCAGCAGGAGCCATCACCGGTGCCGCATCGGTATGCGTGAATGCCACAGGCATTGCCTACAGCGTTCCGGCCATCGCCAATGCAACCGGCTATGTATGGACCGTCCCTGCCGGGGCAACCATCACCTCGGGGAGCGCCACCAAAAGCATCGTGGTCAGCTATGGTCCGACCGCGGGATCAGGTGTTATCACCGTGAAAGGCACCAATGCCTGCGGAAACGGAACTGTTTCATCGAATTTCAATGTGACGATGAATGCAATCCCCTCCGCTCCTGTCGTAACCGCAGCCGGCGCTGTTTTAACGAGCAGCGCTTCCAGCGGGAATCAATGGTATTATGCAGGCGCCGGCATTGCAGGCGCTACTTCACAATCATATACGGTTACCCATAACACCGGCTATTACTGGTGTGTCGTGACAACCAATGGCTGCTCGTCGGCTATCTCCAACAAGGTTTGGGTGGTTGTAACAGGCCAGCAGGAGTTGCAGAGCAGCAATTTCAACATTTACCCGGTGCCGAGCGACGGCCGCTTCACGGTAACCATCGCCAGCCCTGTGCAGGAATACTTCAGCATTGGAGTATTCAACCAGCTGGGCGCAAAGATCTTTGAACTTGGGAATGTGCCGGTAAACGGCGCCTTTGAGAAGGAGATCGATCTCAGGCCGATTGCCACCGGTGTTTATTCGGTGGTATTCTTTAACAGTGAACATAAAGTTGTCAAGAAATTAATTATAAACAGATAACGACGATTAATCCATTTAAAAGAGGCTGTCTCAAAAGTCAGAGGCAGCCTCTTTAATGTGACTATTACCGCACTAACACCCATTTAAAGTACGAAATACAAAGTACAAAAGTGGGAAGTACCAAGTTCGAAGGACGAACAACGGCAGGCATTTACTTTTTCACCATCTGGACCGGGGTTGCCCAGTTACAAATGAGCGTTGACTCCTCAACGGTCGGAGTTGCACCGGGATTTTTTTCCCTGAAACTTTTTGGGGGCATCTTGCCTTTTGAAACCATTTTACACATATCTTTTGCTTTGCCAGCCTGTTTTTCGGGTGAAAATTTGTCCCAGTTTGATAAATTAAGATGCATCAGGGCCATTCCGTTTCCACCTTCCGTATGACATTTTGTACATGATCGTTCCATTATTTTCATTACACCTGATGATATTGGTTTACTGACCTGGCTGTCTTTCTGCGATGGCAGCAACGGCTGGGCAGATGAATAATTCATGATCATGGAGGTAAGGAAGACAATTCCTAAAATCGCAAATGGGATGAGAATTGATTTTTTCATACGTTGTGTTTTTAAGATGTAAAATGTATGTTTAATGTTAGGTCAAAGGTCAATAACATACCTATTTATTGTGTTGCATAATATTGAAAAATAGTTACATAATTCACACATTCCCCGGGGCAAGGGTGAATTAGGAGTACCTTTGACATTCATGCCAGGAAACAAAAAATGGAATATTACCAGGAAAAAATTGAAACGATTGTCAAAGAATTTAACAGCAATACCAGGGATGGTCTCGGCGAAAGTAACATAAAACCGGCCGTAAAAAAGTATGGACGAAATGTGATGAAGGTCACCAATCCGGTCAGTATTGTTAAAATTCTTTTCCGCCAGTTTATCAGCCCGCTTGTCTTTATATTAATCATTGCCTCCGGGGTCTCCTTTTTCTCAGGTCAGTTCCGCGATGGCACCATCCTGATCATCATCGTGATCCTGAATGCCATGATCGGCTTCTACCAGGAATGGAAATCTGAAAATATTCTGGCATCCCTGCAGAGCCTGGTCGTCAATAAATGCAATGTGGTCAGGAACGGGAAGATGGTTGAAGTCCTTGCCGAAAACCTTGTCCCGGGCGATCTTGTCAAATTAAACGAAGGGGATGGCATTCCGGCCGACATTCGCCTGGTTGAATCGAACGGTTTTTCAGCCAATGAATTTATCCTTACCGGCGAATCGTTGCCTGCCGAAAAAGACCACCAGTTTACAACCGATAAGACCCTCCCGGTTTCTGAAAGAAGGAATTGTGTCTTTATGGGAACAACGGCTGCAAGGGGCCAGGCTGCCGGCGTCGTATATGCAACCGGCCTGCAAACTGAAATAGGGAAGATCAGTACCTCATCCGAAAAAATCAAGTCAGCCGATGCGCCGGTGCAGGTCGAAATCGGGGATATGGCGAAAAAACTGACCTACGCCACCCTGGTTATTGCCATTTTCCTTTTTGTGATCCGGTTGGTGATGCGCGATTCCGTTGCCCTGGCGCTGGCCTTTTCGGTCAGTGTGGCTGCGGCCATGGTGCCGGAGGGATTGCCTGCACAAATTTCGATGGCCCTTGCCCTGGCCGTTGGAAGATTGTCAAAAAGAAAGGCGATCGTCAAGAAAATCGCTTCTGCTCAAACACTGGGGTCGGCCACTGTCATTGCCTCTGATAAAACAGGAACCATCACGAAAAACGAAATGACCATTACCGGTTGCTATTTCAACGGGAAAACATTTTCAATCTCGGGATTGGGGTATGAACCTGTCGGCAATATTTCGGACGATGAGGGAACTGTTCTGAAAAAAGATACCCTGGCCGGTTTTAAAATATTTTTTCTTACAGGGTTTCTTTCATCTGTGGGGAAAATCAGTCCGCCCGATAAAATGCATAAGTCCTGGTATTCCATCGGCGACCCAACCGAAACCTCCTTCAGCACCCTTGCCATGAAAGCGGGGTATAAATTGGAGGAGGTTGAAAAAGAGTATCCGCTGGTGAAATCATTTGCATTTGATTCTTTCCGTAAAAGGGCATCCAACATCCGGACCCACCAGAAAACTGTCATCTCGTTGGTCAAAGGATCGGTCGAATCGGTACTGGAAGTTTCCGCCAAAACCATATCCGGCGGGAAAGTAAGTAAACTGACAAGCGAACATAAAAAAGAGATCCTGTCGCTTTCGGCCACCTACTCCGAAAAAGCGTTGCGGGTTATCGCGATTGCCTATAAAGATTTAAACACTAAAAAGGACTATACCCTTGATGATGCTGAAACAGATCTGACTTTTGCCGGGTTCGTTGCCATGCTCGATCCTCCCCACAAAGAGATCAAGGCCGCCATTGAATCGGTGTTCAAGGCGCACATGAAGGTATTTATGATCACCGGCGACAATGATGTAACGGCAAAAGCAATTGCTCAAAACATCGGGTTGATGAATGAAGGTGATGCTTCCCCGGTCGTAATCAAAGGGACAGAATTGGCTGCCATGACCGACAACCAATTGAAAAAGGTTTTTCAAAACAGAGCCTTGATTTTTTCACGCGTGTCGCCTGAGGATAAATTCAGGATTGTCGATTTGCTGATGAAGCAGGGGGAAATTGTCGCAGTAACCGGTGATGGGGTTAATGATACCCTGAGTTTGAAAAGAGCGGATATCGGGATCGCCATGGGGAAAAATGGTTCGAAGGTGGCCCAGGAGGCTGCGAATATGATCCTGCTGAACGATAATTTTTCCACCATTGTGGTGGCGGTAAAAGAGGGAAGAACCATTTTCAGGAACCTCGAAAAGACAATTACCACCAATCTTTCATCCAATATTGCCGAACTCACCTGTGTGTTGTTCGGGTTTGCCGGCGCCTTCTTTGGCGTTGCAATCCCCATCCTGGCAGTGCAGATCCTGCTGATCGATATTGTGGGTGAGATGTTCCCGCTCATCATGCTTACCTTTGATCCGCCTGAAAAAAGTATCATGGAGGATCCCCCCCGGAATCCTAAGGATAAAATACTGAACCCTGCGACGATGAAAGGAATTGCCTTTTCAGGGATCGTCATGGGTCTTCTTGCCTACGGCGCTTTTCTCTTTTCGTTTTTTGTCAATTCCCATAATGCCGGCAATTATGAAACGGCCATCACGGTTACCTTTGTCTCTGTCGTTTTCGGCCAGTATGCTAATCTTCTTTCAAGACGAACCTACGGAAATGTAGCGGGGAAGTACCTGTTTTCAAACAGGAATCTGCTGCTGGCCTTTGCCTTCTCGCTTTCCTGTATCTTGCTGATCGTGTATGTGCCCGTTTTAAATCTCTATTTTCATACAGCCCCCTTGTCGGTCATCGATTGGCTGTTACCCTTAGCAACCTTCGCCATCTGTCTGTTAATTTATGAAACCAGGAAAAAACTTAGCCGGAGTTCAGGTCAACCTCTCCCTATAAAAAAGGGTGAGTGAGCGGGATCATGCCGGTATCTGTCTACCTGGTTTCCCGCTGAATTTCCTTATTCGCAATTTTTGTAGGAAGTACCTCGCCTGAATTCCGCATGGTATAGACGTGCGTAAATTCGGCGCCGTAAAACACCAGCATGGAAGAATAGGAAACCCAGAGCAAGATTAAAATGACCGAACCTGCCGCGCCATATCCAACCCCGGGGTCGGCTTTTGAGAAATATAACCCCAGGGCGGTTTTGCCAATCTCAAAAAGAAAAGCGGTCAGGAAGGAACCCGGCCATACGTCGTTCCATTTGATTTTGGCATCCGGGAATATCTTAAACATCAGCGCAAACAGGAATGCAATGATGGTAAAGGAAAATATAAAATTAACCACCTGTAGAACAATCAGAAACGAATCGGAAAAATTGTTGGAGATCCAGATGCCAAATGCCGATAACAGGGCAGAAACCACCAGCGAAACGATGAGCAGAAACGCAATTGCAAGGATCAGCCCGAATGAAAACAGGCGTACCTTGATTACGTTCCAGATACCCGACTTGGTCGTGTCAACCCTGACCTCCCAGATGACATTCAGCGATTGCTGAAATTGAGCGAACACGCCCGTAGCGCCAACAATAATGATCACCAAGCCCAATACCGTTAGCCAGACAGAACGCTGGGTCCTGCTTGCCTGGATAACCATATTATGAATCTGGATGGCTGTCTCAGCCCCTAACATGGCCGTAATCTGTTCTGTAATATGCCTGCTCACCATATCGGGTCCGAAAAAATATCCTGCGAAGGTTACCATGACCACCAGCAATCCGGGCAGGGAAAAAATCGAGTAATAGGCTATTACGGCGCTTTCGCGGAACGGGTCTTTTGACCACCAGCCTTTAAAGGCGATTTTGAGAAGGGATAAAATGTTTTTCAGGGTTTTCATCTTCTGTCGTGTCCATGAATCAAAAATGAAAAAAAAACACCTGCCCGGGATTCCGGCCAGGTGTTTTCACAATAATATTCGACCGTTCAAAGATCAGAAATTCCTTTCCCGGACACTATTTCTTCACTAACGTCTTCTTCAGGATTTCACCCTTCGGCGAAAACTTAACCACTTCTGCAACGGTTCCCTTCTTTAAATGCATCTCATAATTCAATACATTGCCGACGCCATCAATTTTTGTTATCTCTGTTACTACAAAACCCACAAAATTGGTAGCCACTGAAGTTAACACCTCTTTCGGGAGATCAGATTCGATCATGATGGTTTGCGTTTCCAGCCATTCGCCACTGGAATTGAAATTGGCAGACTTCCCGACTGCTTTCTCTTTAAAGTTGATTTGATAGTCCCTCTTTTCCATTTTATACTCGACTGAAGTTGCCGCAGGAAACTTTTTTGTAAAAGATTCTTTAACCGCCGCCGGAACCTTCTCTGCCGGGATGGATTGGGTATAACCGAAAACCGCGAATAACAAACATACTGACATTAAGGCAATGATTTTTTTCATGATATGGCTATTTTAACTTGTTTGGAATTTATATGGTGCGAAATTATATCAGATTATTCACGAAGAGGTTACATAACTTTGGGGATAAGTTGCATGATTCACACATTATAAGAATCTGAAATTTGCGAATATGATTAGTCACTTTTGTACACCACGCCATAGTTTGGCGTAGTTTTGATGTTACTACTATATAACTTAATGTATCTATTTATATAATAGGCAATTAAAACATCCCTTAAGCTACTTTCTTCAACCTGGCAAGTTGTTTTTCCAACTGTTTAATTCTATTCTCCCTATATTTTTTTTTGGATTAATTAAGCATTTCCATTTTGAATTCCTCATGTTTTTCTATCATGCAATAGATAGTGCGGGATAATTTATGTGCAGTTGTGTTTTTTTCATGTCGTTATCATTCTCTTTTCCTATTTTTGAAGGTGAATCACTTCATGGCCATGCAACTTACCCTTTTATCTCCCCGGAAATCCCTCAATAAAGCCTTCCTGAAGGTCAAACCGACCCGCACTGAAATTGAATTGTTCAAGAAAAACCTGATCGGGCTGCTCGACGGACTGGATGAAACCGAATCGGAAGAGCACAATAAAAACGACGTCGGCAATTTTCTCAGGAACACCTTCTATCATCCAAAGTTTTACCTGAATACCAGGGATCGCACCGACCTTGTTATCCATAACGGTGCCGATTCAAAGAGCCTGCCCGGGGTGCTGATCGAAGCCAAGAAACCGTCGAACAAGGCTGAAATGATCCGCAGCGATAACCTCAACGCCAAAGCGTTTCATGAACTGATCCTTTACTATCTCCGTGAACGGATCACCGGCCACAACCTGGAGATCAAACATCTTGTGGCAACCAATATCTATGAATGGTATGTGTTTGATGCCGGGCTGTTCGAGAAACTTTTTGCCCAAAACAAAATGCTGGTAAAACAGTTCACCGATTTTGAGGAGGGCCGCCTGGCCGGGAAAACCACCGATTTTTTTTACCGGGAAATTGCTGAACCCTTCATGACAGGGATCACCTCCGAAATCAGCTTCACCTGGTTCGATTTCCGGGAATATGACAAACCCCTGCGGAATGACGACAAGAAAGATGATTCAAAGCTCATCGCCCTTTATAAACTGCTCTCTCCCGAACACCTGCTGAAACTTCCCTTCTCCAACGACAGCAACAGCCTCGACAAAACCTTCTATGCCGAATTGCTCCATATCATCGGGTTGACGGAAACCAAAGAGGGAAGCAAAAAACTCATCGGCCGGAAAAAGGAAGGGGAACGCAATTCCGGTTCCCTGATCGAAAGTGCTATCATGCAGCTCGACAGCTTAGATAAAATATCACGGCTTGAAAAACCAGCCCAGTTTGGCGAAACAGTGCAGGAGCGGTTGTTTAATGTCGCCCTGGAATTAGCCATCACCTGGATCAACCGCATCCTTTTTCTGAAACTGCTGGAAGCGCAGCTGATCAGGTATCACAAGGGAGATCAGTCTTACGCTTTCCTGAATAGTGAGAAGGTGCAGAATTTTGATGACCTGAACAGCCTTTTTTTCAGCGTGCTGGCCCGTAAACCGGGTGAACGCAACGAAGAGGTCAGGAAGGCCTTCTCTTACGTGCCCTACCTGAACAGCTCCCTTTTCGAACCGACTGAAACCGAGCATTCCTGCCTGTTTATCAGCCAGCTGAAGGACGGAAAACTGCCGCTACTGACCTCGACAGTCCTGAAAAACAACACCGGGAAGAAATTCACCGGTGAACTGGCGACTCTTGATTACCTGTTCAAGTTTCTGGAAGCCTATGATTTTGCCGGTGAGGGTTCTGAGGAGATCCAGGAAGAGAACAAAACGCTGATCAATGCTTCGGTGTTAGGGCTGATCTTTGAAAAGATCAACGGCTACAAGGATGGTTCATTCTTCACCCCCGGGTTCATCACCATGTACATGTGCCATGAAACCATCCGCCGCGCCGTGGTGCAGAAGTTCAATGATGTGAAGGGCTGGGATTGTGCCGACATCGGCCAGGTTTACAATAAAATTGAGGATAAAACAGAGGCCAACCAAATTATCAACAGCCTCAAAATCTGTGATCCGGCCGTGGGTTCGGGCCATTTCTTAGTTTCGGCATTAAACGAGATCATTGCTTTAAAAAGCGAATTGAAAATATTGTCGGACAAGGAGGGAAAACGGTTAAAGGAGTATCACGTTGAAGTGGTGAACGATGAACTGATCATCACCGATGAAGATGTCCGGCTGTTTGAATATAATCCCGCCAGTCCTGAGAGCCAGCGGGTGCAGGAAGCCCTTTTCTACGAAAAGCAAACGATCATTGAGAACTGTCTTTTCGGAGT
>CAIYQH010000268.1 GCA_903928285.1 uncultured Bacteroidales bacterium | reverse complement strand
GGGTGGTTTCCCACCCCGGCCGGGCCTTAATTTACCGGTGACCGGGTTACGAAATCTTAATCTCCTTCTTCATTTCAACTCTTTCATCCTGCCTCTTGGGAAGGGTGAGCTTTAAAATCCCGTCTTCATAATCGGCTTTGATGGCTTCCAGGTCGATGGTCTTGGGTAAGGTAAAAGCCCTGCTGAATGAGCCGTAATAAAACTCCTTGCGGGTGTAGTTTTTACCCTCCTCGCGCTTCTGATCTTCGAATTCGGCCGAAATATTCAATACATTGTTCTCAAGGTTGATCCTGAAGTCATCCTTTTTCATCCCGGGCGCGGCAATGTCGAGGACAAAGGCGTCGGCGTTCTCGATGATGTTGGCTGCCGGATCGCTGAAACGCTTTCCGAAGAAATCGCCGAGATCGTTGTCAAACAGATTGGTTACCATATCCGTTAACGGATTCCTGTGTTGCCATTTAATGAGTGTCATGGTTTTATCTCCTTTCTTTTTGGTTTAACATTTGGTTGTTGTCCCGAAAAAGTCAATTTCTGTACCAGTCGAAAAATGTCTGAAAATTGCGGACAATATGACATAAAATGTGAAACAATGGCTGCCATTTATCCTTATTTTATCTTATAATTATAGAATTTAAAGGGCATGGCGATTCGTGACAAAATGGCAACGAGCGGGTTGTTCTTAACTGATCCTGATCCTATTCGCTTGTGGAACATTCCAGTTCTTTTTTAGTCAGCTCATAAACCAGATGGGCAAGCTCTTTGGCCTCGAGATGTTTAAACGATTCATACGGGATTGGGTCCAGAACCATCAGTTTTATCCTGTCATTTTTGTGGATCAGCAGTCCTCCCTTTTTAATGGCCCGGTGGGTCTCCTTTAGAATAACAGGTAAAATGGGGGTTTTTGTTTCCAGCGCCAGCCGAAAGGCACCTGTTTTGTAAGGTTGTAGGTTTCCATCGTGTGAACGGGTGCCTTCGGGGAAGAGGATCATGGAATTGCCGGCGCGGATCGATTCTGCGGCACGGTCCATCATCAGTAATTTGCTTCTGCCACGGCTCCGTTCGATCGGGATATAACCGTTCAGACCCATATTCCAGCCGATGAAGGGTATCATGAACAGCTCTTTTTTTGCGACCCATTTGAAATGACGGTGAAGTTTGAACAGCACCAGGATATCTGCTCCTGACTGGTGGTTGGAGACCATCACATAGGTTTGTTTCGGGTTGATCTTGTTGCGCCCCTCCACAGTCACTTTCCAGTAGGGGTTGATCCCCAGGATGATATCAGACCAGCGGCAGGTAAACTGGTGAAGAATCACCCTTCGCCGGTCGGGTAGCACGGTGGTGATCCAAAGGAAAATGGAAACCGGGAACAACAGTGCAGAGATAAAAAACAGGGAGAACCAGAAATAGCAGGAAACGCCTATTTGCATCAGGTATCCGAACCTTTTTATTTTCTGTTGTTCATCCTTCATATTACCCCCGTTGTTGCTTATTGTTCATTATCGGTGTTTCTGCCTGACGAATATTGTCTCCATTTGCCGATTACGGCGGAAAGGTCGGCCGGGTATTCCGAGTCGAAGAAAATGAAATGTTTGGTTGAAGGATGGATAAAGCCGAGGGATTTTGCATGCAAAGCCTGCCGGGGGATCAGTTTGAAACAGTTTTGAACGAACTGCTTGTATTTGGTAAAGGTTGTCCCCTTTAGGATTTCGGCCCCGCCGTAACTTTCGTCATTAAAAAGAGGATGACCGATATGCTTGAAATGGATGCGGATCTGGTGGGTACGTCCGGTTTCAAGCTGGCAGGAGACCAGGGTCACATAGCCGAAGCGTTCGAGCACATGGTAATGGGTCACGGCATGGCGGCCCTTCTCCTCATCGTCATACACCGACTGCACCAACCTGTTACGGATATCCCTGCCGATATTGGCTTCGATGGTGCCGGAATCGTCGGCCAGGTTTCCCCAAACGAGCGCCACATAGGAGCGGTCGATGGTATGGTCGAAAAACTGGCGGGCAATTTTCGACTGTGCCAGTTCGTTTTTCGCAACCAGCAAAATGCCGCTGGTATCCTTGTCGATACGGTGTACCAGGTATGGCTTGATGTCGGGATTATCCGGGTTGGTTTGCTGAAGGTGAAAAAGCAGCGCATTCTGAAGGGTTCCTGTGAAATTGCCATGGCCCGGGTGGACCACCATCCCCGGGGCTTTATTGATCACGATGATATCATCATCCTCAAAAACAATGGATATCGGGATGTTTTCAGGGTAAATCTCGGTATCGCGGGGAGGATAGGCCAGGACGATGGAGATGGCGTCGAGGGGTTTGACTTTGTAATTGGGTTTGATTGTAACGCCGTTTACCAGGATGTTGCCGGCATGGGCGGAGTTCTGAATCCTGTTGCGGGAGGCGTTTTCGATTTTTGCCATGAGGTATTTATCGATCCGCAGCTGACTTTGTTTCTTGTCAACCACGAAGCGAAAATGTTCATATAACTCTCCTGATTCCTCTGAAATATCTGTCTTTTCGAAGGTTTCACCGGTATTTACGGGAGGAGTTTTTTTATTCATGAAACAGAACAGGGCCCTATCGGGAAAGGATAAATTTGGCAACCCCGTGATGAAATTCAGCAGGATCGCGGTATTCGAGGAAATAGATGCCGTTTGCAAGCATGGAAACGTCGATTTCGCTGTTGAACCTGGATTTCAGAACAACATGCCCGACAAGGTCGCATACAGTGATGTTGAATGAATCAACCAGTTGTTGTTTGCCTGCTGGCGCCGGAAGGAGAAGGTGAAGGGTATTCCCGCGGCAGGGATTGGGATAAACGGAAAGTTTCAGCTGTCCGGTTTGAATATCAGCAATCCCGACTGGTATTGGTTTCCCAACCACAGGCCTGATCATCAGGGATCCGCTGTAGCTCGAGTTGTTCCATGTTCCGCTTGTGTTTACGAAGATCTCTGACTGGCTGTTGTTGTAACTGTCAAATCCGATCGATAAATTGTCATCCGTGGTTTGAATCCACCCTACATAGAAGGTTCCTGTAATGGCGAGTGGAGGATTGATGTGAAAGGTGATGAATTTGTTCAGACTGTCGGCATAATAGGGTACCACCAGGCTTGAGAAAATTGTATCGCCGGGCTTTCCCGCATTATTATTCCATACACACAGGAAAAAGCTTTGTTTACTGGCATTGCTGAGGGTCCTGTTGAAATACATCCGGATGGCCCGCAGGGTATCGGGTGATTTGTTGAGTTTAAAACGGTAGGCAAGCTGCGACCCGGCAGGTTTAAGACCATAACTGGCTTCCGGGGTGCCATCGTCATAGGCAAAATAGTTGTAGAATTTCTGGTAGGCCTGCATGGTATCCCCCATGGTGGAGCCGGGAGTGATATCCTTAACCACGTGTTTTATCAGGAAGACTGCGCTATCAGTGGAATTTACGGGAATGATGAAGGGAAATGCCGGATGGGCAAATTTCTGGTAGGTCACATACGGACTTGGCGGGGCTGCAAAGGGCAGGATATTGAAATTGCCGCCTGAGTAAGTCTTGGTGAAGCTTCCTGCAGGGTTTGTCAGGTAGTAGTTATAACTCGACATGTGCGCAACAACATCCCGGTTTGACATGAGGATATCGAGCGTATCGCGGATTTCGTTCGTAGGGTCGTTGCAGTACTGGGGATAGGGCATCGCCTGGTAGCGTTTCAGCAGCGATGGCGGGGGATAGATGAACCGCAATTCGTGGTACAGGGTGTCGTAATGGTTCCTGCCCAGGTTGAGATAGACATTATCGAGGTTCCAGTCATCCGTGTTGCTTTGCCAGCTTGGTTCTGCTGAGCTGGCCAGGCTCGCATAATTGAAAAACTGAAAGCGGAATTTTTTCTTAAAAAAAACAGGGTCCGTCACCGGGATCATGACATGAACAAAATAGCGGTTGTTATGCAGGTAAAAAGTGTCGAGTGACATTCCGTTTGCATACCACATTTTTCTCCACAGGTCAGGAACGTGCGTTGTATCTACGGGAGTAATGCTGTCGTGGGCGGGGGAGACGAGGAATTGCAGGATCAGGGAATCGGCTGCCTGCGGGGCCCGTCCCCTTCCCTGCGGCTGGTAATAAAAACTGAGGTAAACCGAATCGGCAGGAGTAATCCGTCTTGGAAGAGGGGTGAATATTGAATCAAGCCGGATGAACCGCGAGGTCAGATGGTCGGCGATGAAGGCATCAGGTCCCGGAACGGCGGCAGGATACATGTTTCCGGAATCGTTGATGGCATCCAGGGTCATCACGCCAATGTTGACAGGGAAAACAGGATACTGGTTGTTTTCAAAAGCATAATGGTCGATCCAGCGAAGTTTTGAGGGGAACACGTCATTGGCTGAGAAATCATCAAAAAACGGGAGCGTGACCGGAATTGTATCAAGTCCCGCGTCGGCGCTTTTTATCAGGTTAAGCTCCATGAATTTTGCCTGGACCGTGGGGTTGGTTTGCATACCGGTAAGGATCTCCTGCGAAAACCCTGTAATCCCCGTGAACAGGGTAATGATCGTGATTAAGAAAAACCGCATTACAACGTCAGATTTACTACTCATTAATATTTCATCATTTCGCGCCAGCGCCTTCCCGCAGCAGGTTAAAGGCTATCCCCCTTCAGTGAATCAATCCGGATCTGCGATGCCTTTGCACCCATACCGACGGTGAGGGTGATTACCGAACCTTTGTTGATGGAAGTTCCTGCTTTAATCGTCTTTCCCCCGAAAAGCTGGTTCTGGACCGCATCTTCGTCAAAAGAGCGAATATACAGCAATTTTCCCAGTTTCAGGCCTGAAGATTCGAGCATGGTCTGTGCCTGGCGGAGGGTCAGGTCGCGCAGGTCGGGCATGGTGGTTTTTTCGGGAACCATTGAAGTTACCGTCATGTAGACCATGCGATTCTTTTTAACCTTGGCCCCCGGATAGGGATCCTGCGTCAGAATGGCTCCCGTCGGTTTATCAGGATCAAAAAGGGAATCGATGACTGAAAACTGGTAATTCCTGTAGTCAGCCCCTTCATGCACACCTTTGTAATTCATCCCCCTGAAATCAGGAACAATAAGATAATCGTTATGCTTAGTGTACCATGCAAGCGATTGCAGGGTAATCCATATCAATACCGCCGTTATCCCTGTTGCAAGGAGACTGTGTTTGAGGAATGTTTTTGAAAACAGAAACCGAAAAAAATTCATCAACCGCTTTATCTGAATAACCTGAAAACGTATATTTTATTGTATTTTCCAAAAGAATTGACAAACTTACGGAAAAATTAAATTTTGCGCAAGAGGGAATGAAAATGACTATTTTTGTCTCTCAAAAATAGCGCAGATGTTAAATGTAGCCATTGTTGCCGGTGGGGATTCCGGAGAACATGGAATTTCCATGAAAAGCGGGAGACAGGTTTTCTTACACATGGACCCTGAAAAATTCACTCCCTATTTGATCGAGATCCAGGGTAAAAACTGGAATTATCTGATCAAACGGAAAAAAATCCCTGTAAATAAAAATGATTTCAGCATTACTGTAGGAAGAAAAAAAATACATTTCCAGGCAGTTTTCAATGCCATTCATGGCACGCCGGGTGAAGACGGGAAGCTTCTGGGCTATTTCGACATGCTCGGTATCCCTTATACATCCTGTGATGTGGCAACCTCGTCCCTTACTTTTAACAAAAGCTTCTGCAAGAATGTCGTCGCCGCCTATGGATTAGCCATGGCCAAATCGGTACATCTCTTCGGAAATGGCGAGCATGCGGTAAAAAGGATCAACCGGGAGCTTACATATCCCTGTTTTGTAAAGCCAAACAACGGAGGTTCGAGCGTTGGCATGTCGAAAGTCAAGTTGAAAGGGGAACTGAAAGCTGCTTTGATAAAGGCCTTTCAGGAGGATTCAGAAGTAATCGTGGAGGAGTTTATCGCTGGCCGGGAGCTCACCTGCGGCGTCTTACGAACGGGGGGGGAAATTATCACGCTTCCTGTCACGGAGATCATTGCACATAAAGAGTTTTTTGATTTTGAAGCAAAATATCAGAAAGGTCTTGCGGAAGAGGTCGTACCAGCCGATATTCCTGCCGCCGATTCGGACAAATGCAGCGAAATTTCCAGGTTGCTGTATGAAAAGCTTCATTGTAAGGGTATTGTTCGTTTTGATTACATTTTCAACGGCAAGGACTTTCATTTTCTCGAGGTAAATACAGTGCCGGGAATGACCAAAGCAAGTATCGTTCCCCGGATGGTTTATGCCTATGGCTGGACATTCCGGGAATTGGTCACCCGGCTCATCAATGAAGCCGTTTGATATTTTTCCTTAGTATTCACCATCGATCACAACACAGGATCGTCACTTTACATGTTAATATGTCAGACCTGCTTTTTGCCACCAATAACCAGCATAAGCTCCGTGAGGTCCAGGAGATACTGGGAGGTTCATTCCGCATTCTCAGCCTGAAGGATGTCAGCATCGACATTGAGATACCTGAGACCCAGGAAACGATTGAAGGCAATGCTATTCAAAAAGCCCGGTTTATCCACGAACTGACCGGGTTGAACTGTTTTGCCGATGATACGGGATTGGAGATCGCCGCGCTGGAACAGCGCCCCGGGGTCTATTCTGCGCGTTATGGAGGCGAAGGCTGCAGCTTTGATGACAATGTCGCCAAAATCCTCGGGGAGCTGGAGGGGGTTGAAAACCGCCAGGCCTGTTTTCGCACTGTGATCTGCCTGATCATGGATGGCCGGGAAAATATTTTTGAGGGTCGCATCGATGGCGAGATCACTACAGTCAGACGGGGGAAGGATGGATTTGGATATGACCCGGTATTTATGCCTGCTGGTTATACGCAAACTTTTGCCGAGATGCCTCCCTACCTGAAAAACGGGATCAGCCACAGGGGCAGGGCGGCAACGAGGATGAGCCATTTTATTGCCGGGAAAAAACAAACGTAGAAATACGCAGATCAAAATCAAAAGGCGGACCCGATTTTCATCGCGGCCCGCCTTTTGATTATAACTGTAATGACAGGAATAGATTCCTGTTTACGGGAATTTCACGCCGGGGTAAGCGGTAATATTAACCTGGGGGATCTTGCTGCTGTATTTAGCATTGATGGCATCAATGAAATAGTTAGCGGCAATGGAGCATCCCCTTGGGTTCAGGTGGATTCCGTCGAGGGAGAAAACACCACCGGTCACAAAGGTTGTGTTCAGGGTAATTCCATCCCATACAATGCCTTTCTGGAATTCCCTCAGTTTGGCGTTCATATCTACCAGTCCAAGGTTGAAATGAGCAGCAAGAGTGGCCAGAATCGTGTTATAGGCCTCGGTGGCAACCCGGATCTTGTAAACTTCATCCATTGTCAGCACATACTGTGAGGGAATGGGGTAGGGATAGAAGGTTGCCGGGTTGATGATTCCCATGCCCCTGCACTTGAGAGAGTCCTGGGGTACGCTCATCAGCACCAGTTCTCCGGCCTGCATCTGGCGAACCTTGAACATCGGGTGGTGGGATGAGGGATCGGCAACGAGAAACGGATTCGGCCCTTTTTTGTAAACGAAAGGAAGCTGGTAAAGATGCATGGCCATATTCACAGAGTCAGCCTGACTCTGGGTCAGAACAAGCCCGTTGTAAGGGATCGTGGTGAAAAAAGGAATAGCGGTAACATCGGGGATGTTCGCCATTACGCCTTTGGCTCCGTTAGCCGTGAGTGCGGTCAGAACACCGCCCATTGCCTGTTGAAAAAAGGCGGGGCTGGTGATGGTATCGCCGACGCCACCGGTAAGGGCATAGGAGAGCACATCGTTGTCGCCAAGCCAGATGGTGAAGAAGGTCGGGTTCAGCGGGGCGATTTCCTGTACCACCATGTTGGTAGCGCTGGTTGCGAACCGGGCGTAGTAGGGATTGT
>CAIYQH010000267.1 GCA_903928285.1 uncultured Bacteroidales bacterium | reverse complement strand
GGCCTCCGGAATTCCGGAAGCCTCTTTTCATTTATAAAAATAACAGGTTAGATTTTTACAACCTTGTCTACAACCACCTGTTTGCCAAAGGTAAAGCGGATATAATAAACCCCCGGCGCCAGGTTGTGGGTAACGGCATCGAGTTCGCCCGAATGCAGTCCTTCCGACTGGATCTGGTTTTTCAGTAAACGCACATTGGATTTGCCCGACATATCGGTTATCTCGATGGAAACGGCTACCTGTTTCCTCAAAAAATAGTTATAACTGAGTTTATCCCTGAAGGGGTTCGGGAAGAGGATGACCGAAACATCGGAGGTTTCAATCGGGCTGCCCTGGGTCAGGGAGGCAATGGAGCTGCCGTCGTGCAGCTGCTGGGTATTGACAAATGCTGTTTTGGTAACTTCCGGAGCGCCGCCGCGATAACGGTTTTCAACGATGCTGACGATCATGACCGGGTATCTGAAACCGGGCGCATACCATGAATACCGGCTGATGTTGACCTCGGTCGATCCGCACATGTTGATCTGCAGCCCTTTCTTGACTGATTTGACACGCAGGGTGTTTTTAATGACCATATCAGGCAGGATCAGGGTGCCATAAGCATCGCCGCTCACAGTATTGGTTCCGCTGAAATCAATCCTGTAATTTTCATTGAAAAAGGCAACGCCGGTAAAGGGTTCGCTGAACTGATCGCCATAGGAAAAGGGGTATCTCATCTTTACCACAGGCTCCGAATAGCTGAGGGTCATCTTTTTCTCTTTGTTCACATAGCCTCTTTCCTCGAGGTTGTTCCCTGTTGAATTCATGAAATAATCATATCCGCTGTCTTTCAGCACCATGTTAAAATCCTGAACCCCGGAAGTTTTCGTGGTTGAGGCAGGTTGCACGGAACTTACCGGGCTTTTCCCTGTATATTCGATTTTGGAAAAATCCCAGATCTGGTTGGGACCTGCATTGCCCGGGTCAACGAACTGGATCTCCCGGCAGGCTGTCGAATCGCCCGTTAACAGTGCATTGTTCTTATATGTCAGGGTGTTCTGTGCGAACAGTCCCATCGACACAAACAATAAAATATAGGTAAAGTGTATATTTTTCATAGGATCTCTTTTTTTTACAAAAATAACTAATTTTCTCTCCGTTTCAAATATTAAATGTTAAATTTTAGCTAAAAGATGCTTAACAAATTCATTCATATCCAACTACTGCCCACGATAAAAATTGATACCTTTACCGCCATAATAATGAACACCTCCCGGCAGGGAATTTTCATTGCAGCCATTGGGATCGCAGCTGTTAACGGATATTCCCTGTTGCAGGAACAAAAAATATCATCCCATGAAATATGTAGGAGCCCATGTAAGCGCATCGGGTGGCGTGGAAAACGCCCCTGTGAATGCCCACGAGATCGGTGCAAAAGCCTTTGCCCTGTTCACCAGGAACCAGCGGCAGTGGAAATCGTCGCCGCTTACCAAAAGCAGTATCGCCCTTTTCGCTGAAAACTGCGAAAAATATGGTTACAAGCCATTCCAGGTGCTACCGCACGACAGTTACCTGATCAATCTCGGCCATCCCGAACAGGAGGGGCTGGATAAGTCGCGTGAAGCCTTTCTCGATGAGATGACCCGTTGTCAGCAACTCGGCCTCGACAGGCTTAATTTCCACCCCGGCGGGTCGCTCGGCAAGATCAGCGATGAGGACTGTCTGAGGATTATCGCCGAGTCGATCAACATCACCCTCGACAAGACGAGGGGAGTTATCGCGGTTATCGAAAACACCGCCGGCCAGGGAAACAACCTGGGTTTTAAATTTGAACAGATCGGGTTCATCATCAGCCTTGTGGAGGACAAAAGCCGTGTCGGCGTTTGCATCGACACCTGCCATTCTTTTGCTGCAGGATATGATCTTACCTCCGACGAAGCCTTCAGCGATACCTTCAACCAGTTTGAGCAGACCATCGGTTTTCAGTATCTCAAGGGAATGCACATCAACGATTCAAAAAAGGGGTTGAGCAGCCGGGTCGACCGCCACGACAGTCTTGGCAAAGGCACCCTGGGACTCGATGTTTTCAAACGGTTGATGCATGATCCGCGGTTCGACGACATTCCTTTGATCCTTGAAACACCTGATGAAACCATCTGGAAAGAGGAGATTGCGCTGTTATACAATCTGTAGGCTTTTCAGCAATTCTTCCGACAGTTTCCAGAGCAGTGCCCCGTTTGCAGGTTCGGCAGCCTTCTCATCGACCGCCTTCCGGCTCATCAGGAAAAGATAATCAAACGGTTTCCCTTCAACATCGGCCGATGCCGCAAGGTATTCGACAGGAACGGCGGCTTTGGCCGGCGATTTGAAGAAAATACCAAATACGACACTGAGCAGCGGCTGAAATAGTTTAGGTGCCTCCCTGGCGATATTGGAGTTGACGGGACCGGGGCACAGGGCAAATACTGAAATCCTGCTTTTTCCGGCAATATTAAGCCTGCGCGACAATTCCACGGCAAAGGTGGTCAGCAGCAACTTGTAATAACCGTAAAGTTCGATGGATTTCCCGATGCGGTATTCCCTGTATTTCCCAAAATCATCCCATTCGAATTTTTCAGGATTGCGATGGCTTTCAGAGGCCACGAAGATGATCCGGGTAATGGCGCCAGCCCGGCCGGTGAAACAGTTATTCTCAAGCAACAGGTTTACAAAGATAAATTTGGAGAAATAGTTTACCATGAACATCTCCTCCAGCCCCTGGGGCGTTTTCCTGCTTTGTTTGGGGACAATGCCGGCATTGCACACCAGGATATCGATCCCGCTGCCATTTTCGCCGTTGAAAAAGGAGTCGGAGCGGATATTGACCACCAGTTCCCTGATCGAGCTGATATCGGCAAAGTCAACCAGAAGCATGTGCACATCAGGGTTTCCGGAAAGTCGCTTCACCTCCTCCCCTTTTGCAGGGATGCCGCTCCGGCAGGCCATGATCACCTTTGCCCCGCGCCGGGCAAGGCCGGCAGCCACGGCAAATCCCAGGCCTGAACTTGCCCCGTCGACCAAAACGGTCTTGCCGTCGAGGCGGTCGGATGCCTTTAATTCGCCGGCAGGTTCAAACTTACGAAACAGGTCGGCGATTCCCGTCAGGGTAGCAGAGACGGGGTTGTTATATTTTTTTTGCTTGTCAGCGGGCATAAAGTTGGTTGAAGATTTTCTGATAGTGTTTCGTATGTTGATCAATACCTGATTCGGTGAGGCCGAAATCGGTCAGCGAATAGTGGTGCACCCCGTTTTTCCGGTGGGGGTTTTCACGTTCATGTTTCCTGAACTTTTCGATCAGGTCCGGATACAGCCCACCGTTTAGCCGGTAGATCTGCGCAAGCGCGGGAACCGAATCCTGCAGCAGGTCGAGGTAATTGATGTCGGTGAATTTTGCCTCATTTCCATCCTTTGAACGGTAATCAATCGCTTTTCCAAGCATGTAGCCTGTTTTACGTACCCAATGGCTGGCAACCTGCAATTCATCGACATGATCGCTGAAAATCATCCGGTTACAGGTGACCATGCTGAGAAAGGAGGGTACCGATTCATAAAGGCTCCGGTGCGGCCATATAAAATGGACATCGCCGAAATGTTTTTCAATCAGATCGGGAAATTCAAGATGGTGCGGGGTTTTCAGGATCCAGCGCCGGGCTGGTTTCATCCATTGCATGAATTTAAGCAGTTTGGCAGCATACGCATAGGCGGGCGACTGGTCGGTGGTTTCAAGCCAGCTGGCATAGGATGGCACATGCATCATCGCTTCGGGTGTGGTGCTGAGGAAGCTCAAATCGAGCATGAGAATGTCCTCCTCGGGCTGCATGGCATCGATGGGATGAATGGCGAAAAAGCCGGGCGACATGAATTTAAGCGCCATTACCGACGTATTGGCTACCGCGATACGTTTATCCTTCCGGTGGGGATAGGTGCGTGAAGGATCGGGAGACAACTGGCGGCCAACTTTAGGGTCCTGTATCCCTGCCGTATCGCCTCCTGACATATCATATAAATCAGGGTCGATGGGCACAGGATTGATCACCTCCCAGCTGGGGATTACCCGGTGATCGGCATCCACGGCCAGCAGTCGCTGCAACTTGGTGGTCCCGGTACGCTGCAACCCTACGATGATCCATACCGGATATAGCTGCTGTTCGAGGATCAGGGGCTGTTTTTTAAAGAAGTGCTCTGCCCTCAGGCGGATACTGAGCAGGCTGACAAACCGTTCGCGCGTGATAAACCGGCCGATAGGATGCAGGTTGGCCTCCCTGTTGACCGACTCCAGCAACCGCTCAAGGGGTTCGTCCAGAAAGTCCTTGCCCAGGTCGGTCAACCCCGTGACTTTCCTGGCCGAGCGGATAAGGTCGTCTTTGTCCAGCCGGATATGGGTGCCTAAAAAATAGCTGCTTCGCCAAACCCCGTTGACTCCCCTGAACCATAACGGGTTACGGCTGAACTGTTTAATACTGGATATTTTATCAGCAGACATGTGGTAGTAATAATTTGGGAAAAGCAGTAAACAGTTCAGTTTATGATGTCGGAAAATCCATCCGGCACCCCCTTTTATTCATTATTCAATATTCGTTGTTCGATATTCATTATTCTATTTTCCGCACCATGCATCCCGGCTCAACCGCGGTTTCCCCCGGTTTAAGCCTGTACCATCGCCAGAGCATGGTACCCTCGCGGTGTCCACAGGTATTGATCCAGTTGGGCACTCCCGGGTCGGTATGGGCTACGATAACTTTAACAGAGCCATCGGCTTCATACATGGCGGAAGCCTTATTGACACAGATCGTAAAGTAGCGGTAATCGAGCGATTCCATCCAATAGTTATTGAGCTGGAAGTTCCATGAATCGCAGTCGGGAGGCTTTACCGTGATCACCAGCGCTTCATTATCCGAAAGTTTCCAATAGCTGTGGTAATAGATGATATTGGTGTCGCCGCCGGCAGCATTGGAAACGTCGGGATCGAACAGGGGCAGCCTGTTGGTATGTTTCTGAAAGCCATTGGCCCAGCGTGCAAACAGATAGGAGGCGCCAGCCACGAACATCGAGGCGGTCTTCAACCCTTCGTCGATCATGGCGGGGGTTACCGGGTCGGGTGCGGTACGGCCATCGAGATTTACGATGACAACCTCCGCAGGGGTTTCGGCGAACCTGTTGAGGAAGGTCTGACGTACCATCAGCATGGTGGTGGCCGGTTCGGTTTTCAGCCAGTTTTTTCCGGATGGCTGCGGGCTGAGGATGATCTCAAAGCTGCCATCGGCCTCCATTTGCAGGCCGGTATGCTCCAGTATCCCGCAGGGCGACATTCCCCCGGTAGTTCCATAATTCCCGTTCTGGGTAAAAAAGCCGATGTAGTTGACTGTGTTCCTTTTTCCGCGCAGGAGGTAGCGGTACTTCCCGCTGATCTGGGCATTGAAATAGTAATTGTCGGGATTGTCGGCCCCGAGTTTCACTGTTTCATGGGCCATGCGGCGCAACACAGGGAAGGCAGGGTCGCAGTATTCGACAAAGGCCTCAAGCCCGCCACGGGTAAGCCGTGAAAGGTAGCGCAGGCCTTCGGCCTGGTTAAAGGCATCGCGGGGAGCGCCCGGGTACATCAGGGAACCACCGGCCGATTTCAGGTTGTCGCAAAACTCCTCCCACGATTTTCCGCTGGTTACGCGGTCTGCATGAATGTCATCTTCCGTTTTCCCTTTTATGGCCAGGATGAGGCGCCGCAGGGTCTTCAGCAACTTTAAAAACAGGAACAGAAGCTTTCTCATGTTGAAAATTATTGCCTATTATTGCACCATCGGCAAAGATAGAAAAATCATGGCTTCACTAAAGGAACGGTACGGAAATTGGGCCCTGGTGGCGGGCGCGGCAGAGGGAATCGGAGAGGGTTTTACGACCGTGCTGGCAGCCAGCGGTTTCAACATCATTCTTGCCGACCGGAATGAACAAGCTATGCAGGCGCTTGCCCTTAAAACCGGCCGGGAATACCACGTGGAAACGGTTTTGATCCATCTTGACCTGGCCCGGGAGGATGCGGCTGCACAATGTTTAAAGGCGGTGACTGCAACCGGTTGCCGGCTGATGGTGTATGTTGCCGCTTACAGCAGGGTTTGCCGGTTTACAGACCTGGCCACGAGTGATCTCGATTCATTCCTGGCCGTTAATACGAATACGCTGTTACGCCTGGTCCATAGCTTCTCCAGCATGCTTACCCGGACAGGAAACGGCGGTGGTATCGTTCTGGTTTCCTCTCTTGCAGGTCTGATCGGGCCACAGTATGTGGCCACTTATGCGGCCACCAAGTCTTTCTCCATCCGGCTGGCGGAGGCGCTGCACGACGAAATGAAAACAAACGGTATCGATATCACAGTATGTTGTGCCGGCACTGTTTCCACCCCCACCTACTGGAAAAGCAATCCGAATTTTGACAGGATGAAGCCCTCCTTCGTGGAGGCATCCCAGGTGGCTGCCTATTCTCTTAAGCACCTTGGCAGGAAGGTTGTCGCTATTCCTGGGCTAACCAACCGGCTCCAGTATTTTTTCCTCAGACAGGTAATCCCGATTTGGTATGCCCGCCGGCTGGTCAACGATGCCATGAAAAATATGTATGGAAAGTTGTAAATTTACCCGATAATTTCGTATATTTGTGGGTAATATCAGATTAAAGGAGAGGAATTATGATCCGCCGGAAAATACTTAACAACCTGCTGAGCCACCTTCAAGCGCCTGAAATCACGGTAATTACAGGCCCGCGCCAGGTCGGCAAAACCACCCTGATGCATCAGATGGCCGATAACCTTATTGCTGGCGGCAAGCCAACCCTGTTTTTGCATCTTGACAATGAAGCCGATGCCAGGATCCTGGGTTCCCAGGCCTCCCTGATCGAAAGGATCAGGCAGGAGGGGGAGTCGGGGGTTTTTGTCTTTATTGATGAAATCCAGCTGAAAGAAAATGCGGGGTTATTCATGAAGGGATTGTATGATATGGATCTCCCTGTCAAATTTATCCTGTCGGGTTCAGGAAGCATGGAGTTGCGGGCCAGCATCCAGGAATCGATGGCGGGCCGCAAGCGGATGTTCGAGGTGATGCCGGTGAGTTTCTTTGAATTTGCCGATTTCCGCAGCGGGTATGCGCATACCGTGGCGCTTGATTCGTGGCTGATGCACGATTTCCCCGCCGCGCTGGCACTGCTTAACGAATATCTTAATTTCGGAGGCTATCCGCGGGTGATCACGGCGCCCACGCTGCATGAGAAGATGGATGTGATCAACGAGATTTACCAGTCGTACATGTCGAAGGATATCCAGAGTCTGCTCAGGGGGCATGGTCCGGAGGTCTATGGCAGGATGATCACCCTGCTGGCGGCTCAAACCGGTGAAATGGTCAATCTTTCGGTGCTTTCCAATGAAACCCGTGCGGCACTGCCCACGGTTCAGAAATATCTCTGGTATGCCGAGCGCACCTTCTTCCTGAAAATGATTCCCCCGCTCCATGGCAATAGGATCAAGGAGATCACCAAATCGCCGGTAGCCTATTTTGTCGATCACGGGATGCGGAATTTTGCCAACCGCATGTTCGGCAACATCCATAACCACCGTGATTATGGTTTTGTGTTTCAAAACCTTATCTGTACATTGCTGCTCGATACATTGCAGCGCCATATCTATGATCTTCATTTCTGGCGCACGGTCAACAAGGCCGAGGTCGATTTTGTGATCGAACGGTACGAAAACCCTTTGCCGGTTGAGGTCAAATATTCCTCGCTGAAGGGGCCGGAAATCAGCCGCTCCTTCCGCAGCTTTATCGATCATTACCATCCCACCGATGGCTGGGTGATCAATCTTTCCTTTGCGGGCGAAATTGTTGCAGGCAGCACCACTGTTCATTTTATCCCGTTCTTCAGGCTGCAAAAACACCTTGATGCGCTGCGCACCGAACCTGAAAGGCTTTACGAAGTTTCGGAAAAGGAGGTGATTTACCGGTTGATGCAACCCCAGCCGGAGGGCAGGCTCCATAAAAAAAACCTCTACAG
The DNA here is from genome assembly GCA_903928285.1 of uncultured Bacteroidales bacterium. Taxonomy (GTDB): domain Bacteria; phylum Bacteroidota; class Bacteroidia; order Bacteroidales; family FEN-979; genus CAIVAT01. The sequence continues at coordinate 20,898 of CAIYQH010000267.1, read as the reverse complement.
CAAAGGGGACAGGGGTTAAATGTTATTGCAATCGCCGATAATTCCCCTGACCTTTTTATAGCCAACCCATTAAACTTTTCTTTGAAAATGACAAGATGGTGAATTCTTTTTTGATTGATCGGAATCACGCAAACAGATATTCATTGAATTTCAAACGACCTCTCCTCTGATCCTCGCAGAGGATGGTCGGAGGATAGTTGATATTCTGACAGTTAAGCATATCTTCATGACAACTGGTAAAATTGTGATCAATCAGGTAAAAAATTGAATCCTAAGGTAAATCCGCTATGTTGGAATAGTCCGGGAAATATGTATATTTAACCCGACTTTTCTTCCCGGATTTATGCTAACCCTTATACTCACTAATTTCTACAAATGATGAAAAAACTGACCTCTTTACTGGCTTTCCTGCTGTTCACCACGGTGATCATAGCCCAGAAACACACTCATTTCTTCCCCTAAGGGGCAAACCCGAAATCCATCATCCGCACGCCTGCAGCGCCCCATCACACGCCGAAAAACCCGGGAAGCACCGTGCTGCTTGATTTTGAGGGGATCACCGGGTTGTTTGCCCCTGTTGGCGATTATTACAATGGTGCCGGAGGAACGAATTATGGCGTTTCTTTTAATGCCGAAACAATGGCAGTTAACGACATCCTCGGGGTTTTTACCAACGAGCCCTCCCCGACAACCATTATCTCGCAGTTTTATATCAGTGACCACATCGTGATGAATGTGGCCGCTGGCTTTAATACAAGTTTATCGTTTTATCATGCCGCATGGTCTGCCTGGACCGTCAATATTTTTGACGGGCCTGACGGTACTGGCAACCTCCTGGCTACGACCGGGGGAAACCAAACCAACTTCGGCGCCTGTTCCGGCACCTTCCTTACCTGTGTCTGGGATCCTGTGACCATGCCCTTTGCAGGAACTGCCAGATCGGCAACCTTTTATGGCGATAACGGTCTCGATAATATCTCCTTCCACGCCGGCAGTGCCCCTGCAGGAGTCCCGACACTGGGGCAGTGGGGATTGATCCTGCTGGGAGGCATCCTGGCGATTGTGGGATCAATGTATATCATGAGGAAAAAAATCCAGGCGACCAACAGCTGATCTGTTTCCTGTTAACCTGGGAAAGGAAAAAAAACCAGGCGCCGGCCATTCCTGGTTGCGGCGCCTGTTTTTTTTCTTGTATTCATACCATGATTACCCTATCTTTATTGTAATTTTCATCCCTTCCTTATTCATCATAAAAACCATATCCGTCATGAACCCTATCAAGAAACTGGCCATCCTGCTGTCAATCACGGTACTGGCCGGCGTTTGCATGCCCGTTGCGGGCCATTCAACGCCACCCGGCAATCCGCTTTACACGCTTTATTCCCCGATGAACCTCACGGCAAACGGCATAGAATGTTCCTCCTACCTTCAATGGCAGAAGCCCCAGGCACCCGGAGGAGTTACCCCTGCAGGAATCAAAGGCTATTACGTTTACCGCGACGGTGCCGGCATTGGTTATGTTTCGGGGGCCGACACGCTCACCTATTATGATTATAATGCTGAATACGGGACTTACAGCTATTCGGTTACCGCCAACTACGACCTCACCTCCTACGGGTCGCCCGGCCAGTTCGGGCAATCGCCTCCCTCGGTGCCCTTCACCCTGGTGTTAAACTGTGATGTGCCGTTTCCTTTGATGGAATACTGGGACTCGGGCAATTTCACCATGTACGGCTGGCGATTTATCCCCTCACAGTCGAACTGGATGGTCAATACATCGCAGGGGAATCCTGCGCCAACTGCCGTTTTTACAGGAACTCCTTCCATTCAGAATTATAATATTATTATGAAAGGGATGAAGTTGCCGGGTACTCCCTGGGGCTGCGCCAATATGTACCTGGAATTTGATTACAGGCTGACCGATATTGCCGCCGGGGGCACCGAAAAACTTATTGCTGAATATTGTATCGACACCACCTGGTATCCCGTGGTTGAAATTTCAAACCAGGGCTCAACCGGGTGGGTCCACCAGAAGGTGGATATTTCCCAGGTATGCACCCACAACTTCCGGGTCGGATTCAAGGTTACGGGCCAGAGCAGCGCGAATATCGGAAGCTGGGAGCTTGACAACATCCTGGTGTATGCCATGTGCAAGGGACCCGCAAACCCCGGATATACACGAAACGGGAACCTTGTGCACCTCTCCTGGGCGCACCCGCCCTGCGACAGCCTGCAGGAGGTGAAGGGCTATAATGTTTACCGGACCGATGAACATGGCCTTCCTCCCTTTGCAAAATTAAATTCACCCTATTTGCCTGGATTTATTTATACGGACACGATACCCCCATCCATTACCAGCGGGCAGTTCCGGTATGTGATCACCGATGTCCAAAAGAATTGGTGGGACAATACCATTTTATGCGAAGCATCCGGCGATACCCTCGTGGTGGATTATGCGCTCGGGGTGCCACAGGTTGCCGGCCAGGACATCAGGATTTACCCGCAGCCAGCGAAAAACAGCCTGGCGGTAAGCAGCAACAGCCCGGTTGAGTCGTGTGAAATGTTCAACGTGCTGGGATCGAAGGTATACAAGGCAGCGCCGGATAAAAAAAGCCTCCTGGTCATTCCCGTGACTGAATTTCCTGACGGGATCTATCTTATCCAGGTAAAAACAGGCTCCGGAACCGTTGTTAAGAAGGTTTCCGTGATCCATTAATGGGGTTAAACTTTTCCTTCGCGTCATGAAGAAGATAAAAAAGATAGTCTTCCTGCTATTGCTGACAGCCATGGCAGGCGTTTGCCTGCCAGTTGTCGGCCAGGTAACTGCACCAGGCAACAATTTATATACCCTGTTTCCTCCGGACAATTTCACAGGTCATGAAATTGATTGCAACTGTTACCTTCATTGGGAAACGCCTCAAACACCCACAGCACGCGAATTTATAACTGGATGGTGGATAACGTCCAGGTTTACGGTAAATGTAGAGGACCTGTAAACACAGGCTTCAGCAGGAACGGCAACCTGGTTCATTTGTCATGGCAGCCCCCGCCGTGCGACAGCCTGCAAGCCTTGTCAGGGTACCACATCTTCCGGACAAATGAAACAGGCAATCCTCCGTATGCCAGGTTAACCACAGCTCCGGTTACGGGGTTTGCGTATACAGATACAATCTCATCCACCGTATTCAGCGGGCATTTCAACTATGTCATAACAGATGTACAAAAGGATCTGCAGTACCTGACAGTGTTGTGTTAAGCTCCCGGTGATACCCTGCCTGTCAATTATTCCCTGGGAATTGATACAAAGGGCGAAGCCGGCATCCACCTTTATCCGCAACCAGCCGGTGACTACCTGAGGATTAAGAGTGACAATCCTGTTGAATCCTGCGAACTTTTCAGCATTGTTGGGGAAACGGTTCTGGTATTGCAAGGGGGAAGGGAAAAAGAGATTGTGGTGCCTTTACCGGCACTACCATCGGGAATTTACCTGTTAAGCATAAAAAATGCATCAGGGACCTTTGTGAAAAAGGTTGCCGTGATGCATTAAAACAATTGAATAATGAATATCGAATAACGAATGTCGAATATTCGAAATTCATTTACCTTTCCTCAAGCCTGGTATATTTCCGCTCCGGTTCAACAGTTTTGTAGGCAGGTCGTATGATCCTGCGTCCGCTGATCATCTCTTCCAGGCGGTGAGCACACCATCCGCTGATGCGGGAGATGGCGAACAACGGGGTATAAAGTTCCTTTGGGATCTTGAGACATTCATATACGAATCCTGAATAAAAGTCAACGTTGGGGGAGATCAGTTTATCCTGGGTGCCTTTGAATTCATAGAAGATCCCGGGGCCGATGCGTTCAATGGATTCGTACAGGGCCATTTCATCTTCCCTGCCCTTTTCTTTCGAAAGCAGGCGGGCTTTTTCTTTCAACAGGATGGCCCTGGGGTCGGAAACTGTGTACACCGCATGGCCAAATCCGTAAATAAGACCTGTTTTATCGTGTGCCTCCTTGCGTGTGATTTTGCGCAGGTATTCGGCAACCTCATCGTCGTTGGCCCAGTTTTTCACGTTGGCCTTGATATTTTCCATCATATCCATCACCTGCAGGTTCGCTCCGCCATGCAACGGTCCCTTCAGGGAGCCGATGGCAGCCACGATGGCCGAATAGGTGTCGGTGCCGCTGGAGCTTACCACCCGGGTCGTGAAGGTGGAGTTGTTACCCCCGCTGTGCTCGGCATGAAGCACCAGCGAAAGGTCGAGCAGTTCGGCTTCCAGTTCGGTATAATCATTTCCCTTGAGCATATACAGGAAATTGGCGGCTGAACTTAACTTCTTGTCGGGATACCGCACAGTAAGCGTATCGTAATAGATCAGATGCCGCATGGCATGATAGGAATAGACTGCGATAGTGGGCAGTTTGGCGATGAGGCTGATCGACTGCCTGAGGATATTCTCGATTGAGGTATCATCCGCCTTTTCATCGAGCGTGTACAATGCCAGGATCGACCGGGCGAGCATGTTCATGATATCCTTGCCCTTCATGGTAAGGATCATATCACGGTTGAAATTTTCGGGCAGGGCACGCAATTCAGCAAGCCCGTCGGTGAATTTATCCAATTCATCTTTTACAGGCAGCCGCCCGAAAAGCAGCAGGAATACTGTTTCATCAAAGCCGGGGCGTTTCGCCGCCTGGCTGCCATGCACCAGGTCGCGGATGTCGATACCGCGGTAGATGAGTTTCCCATCGATGGCTTCCAGTTTTCCATCGATCTTTTCATAACCAACCACACTACCGACGCGGGTAAGACCAACCAGTACGCCGGTATGATCGGCATTGCGGAGGCCCCGTTTTACATCAAACTGTTTGAACAAACTCTCTTCTATGGTACAGGAATCTTCTGACAGTTTAGCCAGGTCCTGCAGGAATTCTGCGATTATCATATTTGTCAGTATTAAAGGGTTTTCATATAATTAAGGGCGCTTCCAGCTTTGAACCAATGGATCTGCTGGTCGCTGTAGCTATGGTTCAGGGTAATTTCTTCGGTGGTTCCGTCGCGATGGCGGAGCACCAGTGACAAGGGTTTCCCGGGGGTGAAGGTTTCGAGTCCGCCCAGGTCAAAGAGGTCATCCTCCCTGACTTTATTGTAATCATCGGCATGGGCGAAGGTCAGCGCCAGCATCCCCTGTTTTTTCAGGTTTGTTTCATGAATCCGGGCGAATGATTTCACCAGCACGACCCTGACGCCAAGATGGCGGGGCTCCATGGCTGCGTGTTCGCGGGAAGATCCCTCGCCGTAATTCTCATCTCCAACGATGATGGTCGGGACGCCTTTGGCTTTGTAATAACGTGCGGTTTTTGAAACTTCGCCATAGGCGCCGGTATCGGGGTTTTTCACAGCGTTGGTCTTCTCATTGAAGAAGTTGACGGCTCCCATGAGCAGATTGTCGGAGATGTTGTCAAGATGTCCGCGGTATTTCAGCCATGGGCCGGCCATCGAGATATGGTCGGTAGTACATTTACCCTTTGCCTTGATCAGCAAACGCATACCTGAAAGTTCTTTCCCATCCCATACATCAAATGGTTCCAATAACTGCAGCCTGTCGGATGCAGGGTTCACGCTGACCACGACCGAAGAGGCATTGGCGGGTGGCGCCAGGTATCCAGGATCCTTCACTTCAAAACCCATTGGCGGAAGTTCTTCCCCCCGTGGTTCGTCGAGGTTCACCTGCTGACCCGCTTCATTGACCAGTGTATCGGTCAACGGGTTGAACAGGAGACTGCCAGCCAGCGTCAACGCTGTAACGATCTCGGGAGAAGCAATAAAGCTATGGGTTCCTGCATTGCCATCATTACGCTTGGCAAAATTCCGGTTGAAGGAGTTCAGGATCGAATTTTTCCGGTCGGGGTTGTCGATTTTCCGTGACCATTGACCGATACAGGGTCCGCAGGCGTTTGCCATGATGACCCCGCCGATGTTGCCGAAAACCTCGAGCAGTCCATCCCGTTCGCAGGTATAGCGGATCTGTTCGGATCCGGGGGTAACGACAAATCCTGCCTTCACCTTAAGGTTTTTTTCTGCAGCCTGCCGCGCAACAGAGGCTGATCGTGAAATGTCTTCATAGGAGGAGTTGGTGCAGGAGCCGATGAGACCTACTTCGAGCGTTTCGGGGTAATTGTTTTCCTTTACGAATGCCTTAAATTCTGATATAGGATGGGCGATATCGGGTGAAAAGGGGCCGTTGATATAGGGTTCAACCTCCGAGAGGTTGATCCGGATGAACTGATCATAATACATCTCCGGGTTTTCTCTTACCTGTGCATCAGGCGCCAGGTTCGCGGCATGCTGGTCGGCCAGGAGAGCTACCTCGCCCCTGCCGGTAGCTTCGAGATAGGCCTTCATTTTCTGATCATAGGAGAAAAGCGAACAGGTAGCGCCGATCTCAGCGCCCATGTTACAGATCGTTCCCTTGCCGGTACAGGAGAGCGACGCTGCACCTTCCCCAAAGTACTCAACGATATAACCGGTTCCGCCTTTGACAGTCAGGATGCCGGCCAGTTTCAGGATGACATCCTTGGCCGAAGCCCAGCCACTGAGGCGACCGGTCAGTTCAACCCCAAGCACTTTGGGCATTTTCAGCTCGAGCGGCATGCCCGACATCACATCAACGACATCGGCGCCGCCAACACCAATGGCCACCATTCCCAGCCCTCCGGCGTTAGGGGTGTGCGAATCGGTGCCGATCATCATGGCTCCCGGGAAGGCATAATTCTCAAAAATCACCTGGTGGATGATCCCGGCGCCCGGCTTCCAGAAGCCGATACCGTATTTTGCTGATACTGTCTCGAGAAAATCATAAACCTCCCTGTTCTGAACCATGGCAGTGGCAAGGTCTGTTTGCACCCCAAGCTGGGCCTGGATCAGGTGATCGCAATGAACCGTTGAAGGCACCGCCGCACTATCCCTGCCAGCCGTCATAAACTGAAGCAGCGCCATCTGGGCCGTGGCATCCTGCATGGCTACCCGGTCGGGAAGAAAATTGACATAATCGACTCCCCGTAGAAACGGTTTTGCCGGGTCCGGTTCAAAAAGATGGCCATAAAGAATCTTTTCAGTGAGAGTCAACGGCTTGTTCAGCAATGACCGTGCATGGGTAACCCCATTGGAAATCTTTTCGTAAGTTCGTTGTATTAATTTAATATTCAATAACATGATTAAATTATATTAGACAGAGAATAAATGAAGTTTTTAGAAGTTTAAATGTAATTGTTTTTATTAAAAATAACGTATTAAATTTAGGAAAAATTTCATCCCCAAACCAATTTGATCATGTCGGTATTAGAATCCCTGCTGGAAGAATGGAAAATCATCAATCAACCGGATCGCAGCAGTCATCTCCTTGCACTGAAAATTGTTGAAGCGGCAGAAGCAGTTATCTCCTCCGGCCTACTGGAATCGATCAGGAATGCAACCTGGTTTGAGTTCCTTTACAGCACTAAAAAACCCCAGTTTCTTAATGCTCTCGCATCGCTTACAGAACGTACGCGCTGGGCAAATGTTGTTTTCAGGATCATCAGCCACACGAATTACGACCTTCGCGACATGATGGAACAACGGGTAGCGGAACACCCCAACCATATTTTGTTCAAGGACATGTCGTCGGCCGTGGCCATTGACTGGACCTACGAGCAGATATACCGTCATCTGAGGGAGATCGCCAGTCTCTTTTACAAATCGGTTGCTGAGCCGCCAAGAGTTGCCATTTACAACGAGAACTGCCTGGAGGGGGCCTGTACCGACCTGGCCTGCCTGATGTTCGACATCTACGACACGCCGTTAAGCCCCCATTTCAAGGCAGACATTCTCCTGCCGATCTTCAATGAGCTGAAGATAAACATAGCCCTTGCCGACACTGAAGAGCGGTTGTCAGTGCTGAAAAAAATTCAGGAGCAGGCGGATCACAAGTTCCTTATCTTTTCGTTACAGCCGGGGACTTCAAAGGGACGTGGTTTCCCATACCTGGTGGAGGAGAGTAAGAAGATATCCCGCTGGGACATGGATGTGATCCTGGCCCGCCAGCCGGTAAGGATGAACAACCAGGTCGCCACCACGATGTTTACCTCGGGAAGTACCGGTGTGCCAAAAGGAGTATCCTTTTCCATATATAATATTGTATCCAAGCGCTTCGCCCGCGCTGCGGCAGTGCCGGAGGCCGGGAATGAAGTTTTTCTTTGTTATCTTCCGCTTTTTCACACCTTTGGCAGGTATCTGGAACTGACAGGTTCGATCTTCTGGAACGGCACCTATATTTTTGCAGGCAATACCTCGTCGGAAACGCTTCGTTCGCTCTTTCCCAAGATGCATCCAACGGGATTTATCAGTATCCCGCTTCGCTGGCAGGAGCTTTATGAACACTGCCAGGAACTGATCAGCCATGTTGAAAGCGCCGAACTGCGGGAACAGGCTGTAAGGGATGTTGTCGGATCACGGTTGCACTGGGGCTTGTCGGCGGCAGGATACCTTGACCCGGCTGTGTTCAGGTTTTTCAACCAGTACGGGATTCATCTGAACAGCGGCTTCGGCATGACGGAGGCCACGGGAGGCATTACCATGACTCCTCCGGGTCAGTATAAGGATTTTTCGGTCGGCGTTCCCCTGCCAGGAATGCAAACCAGGCTCACCGCCGGTTCGGAACTTGAAATTGGCGGGCATTATGTAGGGGCCTACCTTGAAGAAAACACTGCCGGGCCGGGCGATATTATCCCCTATCCCGCAGACCCTGCAACCGACCGGTGGCTGGCAACCGGTGACGTATTTACCATTGCCGGGGATGGTTTCTATGAAATAATCGACAGGGTTAAGGATATTTACAAGAATAATCGCGGGCAAACCGTTGCCCCCCAGGTTATTGAAAAGAAATTTCACAAGGTGCCCGGTATTAAAAATGTCTTCCTGGTTGGCGATAACCGTCCCTACAATGTTTTGCTTATTGTTCCCGACCAGGGCGACCCGATCTTTACTTCTCTGAAGCCTGAAAATCTCGAAGAATATTACCACCAGATCGTCATGGCTGCCAATACCGATGTAGCACCTTACGAACGGGTCATCAATTTCACGGTTCTCGACCGTGATTTCAGCAGGGAAAAGGGGGAACTCACCCCCAAGGATTCCTATAACAGGAAGGCGATTGAGGCCAGTTTCAGGGAGGTCATCGAAACATTGTACCAGCGTAACAGTGTACTTATCCAGGCAGGCGAATTTTCCATCCTGATCCCGAAATGGTTTTTCCGCGACCTGGGGATCCTGGAGACGGATATCCGGTTTGAGTATCAGCAGCTGGTCAACCGGCGCAACAATGCCATGCTGAACATCAGGAAACTAAAGGATGGCTGGTTCCAGGTAGGGCATTTGAAATACAGGGTCAATTCGAACCAGGTTGACCTGGGTACCTTTACCCGTCAGCCAAAGATCTGGATCGGGAACCCGGCCCTTGTCGCGTTTTGTCCGGTAAAGGAGGGCTGGGACCTGCCCATGGGACACATATCCCCTGCCATCTCCATCTCCGGCTTCAAACATCTTGACGAGAAGGATTTCCCTGTGATCACAACCGTACGCGATCAACAACTGATCCAGGCGAACTATCTGCTTTTCAGGACATTTTTCAGTAATTTCGAAGATGCCTATGCCGCAACCGATGAACTCGGCAAGATCCTGATCAGCGCTGAACCACGCCTTGCCATCGCCATCCGCCACAGGCTTGAGTCTCTTGCCTATCATCCCGAGGAGGAGATCAGGTGCCTGGCCTACCGCCTGATCCTGCTGAAAGCCCCAAAACCGGAAGATATACCCTATATGCCGGCCTTTATCGAGTCGGGACTCACCTTCCTGAATGAGAAATCGATCCGTGAAATCGCCTCCAGCAACTTTGGGAAACACAGGCTGGATGCGCTAAAACAGCGACTTTACTGGTACAGGACCCATTTAAAATGGCCGGTTCCCCGCAAACACCGGGTTGCCTTTGAAGCCGTGCTGGGGATGCTCTATAATTTTGCAGTATCGCACCTCGAATACTATGTGCCGGTACGTGCCGAATTGTCGCGGTGGATCCTGCATAAACAGGATGCCTATCTTTCGAAAACGGCTGAAAATTACTTCTACAGGCTTGCCGCAGTTTTTGAGAAGGAGATCGAGGGACGATCGTCAAGGAGTACGACTGGCGTATGGAAATCGAAACTGGTTTATGAACATGGGATCTCCGATACTGAAAAACAACGGATAACCAGGATTTTCCAAACCACTACCTTTTTAAAAGAGAGTATTATCCTGACATTCAGCGAACAGGATTTCGACCTGAATGATGTTCCTGAAAAGGGAATCTGGGTTCTGCGTCTGCTTGCCTTCAAGGAGTTCAAACACTACCGGTTATCGATCAATACCTCATCGGGTAAACATTTCGACCTGCATATGGTATTGAGTGAGAATCCTCAGTTCAGGCCGAATCCCGACACCTTTTACTGGCTTGCCTCCCTGGCAGGTTTTCCTTACGGCCCTGCTGTAGCACCCATCCTTGGCAGCAGCAGGCCCAATCTCGGCGTTTTGACGACGCAGTATATCGGGGGCTTATCGGCCTGGGACAAGATCCGGGAGCTGGCCGAGATTCACCGTTCATCGGGATATGTAAGGGGCAATGCATGGAAGAAGATCTTCATCAGGTCGTTTGCGGTAATCTTCAAGGCCTGGCACCACAGCGGCAGCCAGATTGTCCCTGGGGCGATCTCCCCGGCCAACGTTGCCATTCCTGAGATGGATTTCAGGGGAAGTGCGGTGGTATTGTCGCTGGCCGGATGGTCACCTTATAAAAACACCCTTTCCCTTGTCATGCCGATGTTGCAGGATTATTACAGTAAAATATCCTCCCTCTATCCTATGTGCAAGAGCCAGCTGGAGGTGACCTGGATCTTTGATGCCTGTATCGAAGCGCTGGGACAGGAAGAGGCCAGGTTGTTCCTCGAACAGTTGCAGCGGGATCTGAAGTCGAAATCGCTGATTTGCTTTGATTGCTCGGATCTCAGTACCCATTTAGACCGGTATCTTTCGGTAACCATCAAAAAATATTACCTGCCTGTCGCCCTGTACAGCGCCATTGACCAGTACCAGGACTGGTACAAGATCAACCCGCTGACCACAGCCGCTGCCAAGGAACAAACGCTCATCGAGCTGATGGAGTTGTACAGGCTGCAGCAGTATGCTGAACTGGCGCGGTATTTCTTTTACCGGAACACCTATTTTGCCGATTCTGCCGGTGAAATCCTCTCCACCTTCGACCTCCTTCTGGCAAAGATGCAGGATAACCCGGAAGGGCTGGCTATCCAGTTGATAGAATTATCAGATCTCCAGTCGGTCATAAGGGATGCCGACGACCGGAATATATTCAGCAGGATGGTGTTTCCCCGTTTACAGGGCGAACAAAGCATCGATTTCATGAAGATCGGGGAGAACCGCAAAGAGCATCTTGTTGTACGGTTTACTATTACCGACAAGTCAGGCACGCGTTATATCCTGCGTGAACCGATCGAAGCCAGGGAAACCGGACAGCTTTATCAGCTCTTCTTCCGTGAAAATTACCCCAAGGAGATCTCGGATCATGATCATCAGTATGTGCTTACCGATGAAAATGAAAAGATCGTGGGCGGAATCACCTTCCGGCAGATCGAAGATCATAATATCCTGCTGGACGGCATTGTGGTTACCTCCTCATTACAGGGAAAAGGCATCGCTTCGGGGATGATTGAGAACTTCTTCGCGAGCATGGCTGCCCGTGGCGCAGAGTTTGTAAAAGCACATTTTTTGTTCGGCAATTATTACCTGAAACATTTCTTCGAGGTGGATAAGAAATGGGGAGCCTTGATAAAAAGCCTGAAATAATTTGTAATTTCGCACAATGGAACGCATACAGAATGGATAAAACAAACAGGATCAATTAAATTAAATTTTATGAACGGAGAAAAGATCACATTGATAAATGGCAGGATTTCAGTTCCTGACATGCCGGTTATTCCTTTTATTGAGGGCGACGGAACCGGGCCTGATATCTGGAATGCCAGTGTAAGGGTAATAGATGCCGCTGTTGAAAAGGCTTACCAGGGTAAACGCAAGATTGCCTGGCGGGAGGTATTTGCAGGAGAGAAGGCCTTTAAGCAAACAGGAGAATGGCTTCCACAGGAAACCCTTGACATCATCAGGGAATACCTGGTCGCTATCAAAGGACCTTTGACCACCCCAGTAGGTGGCGGAATCCGTTCGCTCAATGTAGCTTTACGCCAGATCCTTGACCTCTATACATGTGTCAGGCCTGTTCGTTACTTCCATGGCGTCCCCTCCCCTGTCAAACATCCAGAAACGACCGATATGATCATATTCCGTGAAAATTCGGAAGATATTTATGCCGGTATTGAATGGATGCAGGGAACGCCGGAAGTTGAAAAGGTGATCCGTTTTCTGATCGACGAAATGGGTGTTAAAAAGATCCGTTTCCCTGAGTCGTCCTCGATCGGGATCAAACCGGTTTCAAAAGAGGGAACCGAACGGCTGGTTAGGGCTGCGATTCTCTATGCCATTGAGCATAAGAAACCCTCTGTAACCCTTGTTCATAAGGGGAATATCATGAAATTCACCGAAGGTCAGTTTAAGCAATGGGGATACGAACTGGCTGAAAGGGAATTTGGCGGGAAGGTATTTACCTGGCTAACCTACGACAAAATCAAAGCCAGCAACGGTGAAGTTGCCGCCGATGCATTGCAGAAAGAGGCCGTGGCGCATGGGAAAATCATCATCAAGGATGTGATTGCAGATGCTTTTCTTCAGCAAATCCTCACCAGACCTGCCGAATATTCAGTCATTGCCACGCTCAACCTGAATGGAGACTATATCTCCGATGCACTGGCTGCCATCGTGGGAGGGATCGGCATTGCCCCTGGCGCCAATATTAATTACATTACAGGTCATGCCGTTTTTGAAGCGACGCATGGCACGGCGCCCAAATATGCCGGCAAAGACCAGGTCAACCCGGGTTCCGTCATCCTTTCAGGCGTGATGATGCTCGAATACATGGGATGGTTGGAAGCTGCTGCCATGATTGTAAAAGGCCTTGAAGGCGCGATCAAAAACAAACGTGTAACCTATGATTTCGAACGACTGATGGAGGGGGCTACCAAGCTTAAATGCTCGGAATTCGGTACAGAGATCATTGCCAATATGTAAGTTAAGCCTGGCCTTGATGTAATCAATCATCAACAACAGCTTAAAATAAAAAGGGGCGACCGGAATGGCTGCCCCTTTTTATTTTACTGAAATTCGCTTCCGGAAATTCTTCCGGTTGAGTTGCGATTAATAGAATGTCGGGCATTCCATCGGACCGCCGCCCCTGCGTCCGCCGCCGGGCATGAATCCGCCACCGCCACCACCGCCGCCAAAGATCTGAAGCTTGTCAAACTCAAGTATCAGGCTGATTTCATGGGCTCCACCGGTTCCCTGCAGGGCACCCGAAACCTGAAGATCATAACTGTACATGAATTTAATATTCATATCCTCGTAGAAGTTATACCGGTATCCGGCAACCAGGGCCACAGCGCTGTTTACAACGCCAGTCATGGTTGATTTATACCAACATCCTACATAAATATTGTATTTGAGCAAATTAAGTCCAACCTGCAGAGAATTAAGGTTTGCCTGATTCTGATAAATACCACCGATATTGAATTTCAGAGGATCATCACCTCCGCCACGGCTCATCGAGGAGGAGGAACTTCCTCCCTCTGATGCGACGATCAGGTCAAACTGTCCTACCCATTTCCGCGGATACTGTGAGGATCCCGTCGAAAGGAAACTCACATCGGGTTTAAAAAGATGGTCAACGCTCAAACCAATATTACCGCTGATATTGCCTTGCGGGCTGATAAACTGGAGTACACCGCCAACGCCGAAATCGGGAACAACCCTTTTGTTGGCATCAGGCGGAATAAAGGATGACTGGAAAATATTCCCATATTTCCCGCTGAGCTGGTCGGCGAAAACGAGGTCGCCCCAGTTCACGGTGCGTTGCATAATTCCTGCCTTGATCCCGATCTGGCTGACCATAAAACTTGTGATTGGAACTCTTACGCCAATGGTAAGGGCTGCTTCAAAATTCTTGATCAGTCCGGCGCCGGGTGTATCCTGATTAACCATGATCCCAAGGCCGCCGGAGCCGGGCAGGTTACGGTCGCCCAGATCAGCCGAAAAAAAGTACGATTTAAAGGGATTCGGCAAACTTGGCCATTGATCACGAAAAAGTAACCTGGCGCGCAATCCGGTATTAATCCCAGTATAAGCCGGGTTATAATAGATCGGCGTACTGAAATACTGGGAATAATTCATATCCTGGCTAAAGGTAACGGGCATGACACCAAGTAAACTAAGTATCACCAGGATCGGAAATCTATATCGGTTTTTCATTGAGAAAGTTGTTAGCGATTATCGGATTAAAGTCACAGTTCCCATGGTCTTGCCGGAGTTTGCGGCGCCATTGTCAGATCCATTCCAGGGAGATTCATCGACAAAGGTCGCTGTGATCTTCCACATATAGTTGCCCTGCGGCATCATGTTCCCTTCGAAAGTACCATCCCAGCCTTCCGTCGGAACGCCCTTATCATCGAGTTTGGTTGATTCCCACATCAGGTGGCCCCAGTTGTCAAACACGGTTACATGGTATTCCTTCAGGTTAACGCCGACAGGTTGGAATAGCCGGATACCCAGGTTCGTACTTCCAGGTGCGAATGCATTCGGCACATACAGTCCCTTGAACAACAGGTTGTATTCCAAAAATGTGGTATCGGTACAATCGTATTGGTTGAGAGAGATCAGCTTGATGATATAGGTGCCGTCATCGGTGAAGGTAGCAATAGGATTTTTGTCTGTAGAGGATTTCCCGTTGCCGAATTCCCAGGAATAGGTATCGGCTCCTGTTGACAGGTTATTCAGCTTGATCTGCCCCTGTTTGCCATCATACCCGTTCACGAGCGTGAATGCGCTGACAGGCGTGATATGCACCACAATGGTCGAATCAACGGTATCCATACAACCAAACTTGTCCTTCACAATCAGTCGGACACTGTCGCTGCCGGTAGCCGGGTATTTGAAATCGGGGTTCTGGATATGTGACGAATCCGTCAGGGTCTTTAGATCGAAGAACCATCTCCAGGTGCCGATCACCGTATCTGACTTCTTTGATTTATCGGTAAAGAAGGTAGGATCGCCCACGCAGGCAGCCGTGTTGTCAAAGTGCGCGGCAGGCAGGCCGTATACCCTGGTCGGTTTGGTCAACGAATCCTTGCAGCCAAACTTATTCATCACAACCAGCTTGACCTTGTAAATACCGGCGGTATCAAATTTATGTCCCGGATTTTTCAGATGGGAACTATCCGTAATTTTCGGGGTGAAGGTCCATACCCAGCGGGTGTTCTTTTCACCCCAGGTTTTGGAAGTATCGGAGAACAACGTGATGTTGTGCAGACACACTGGTGGATTCGCGAAATAGGTAACCGGGGTGGGATGAATCGTCACCTTGGTCGTTCTGTTATCAATGATCGTCGTACCCAGAATCGTCGCCTTTACGGCAAGATGTACCAGGTAGGAGCCTGTATCGGCGAAGGTATGATAGATCGGTGAGTGGTGCTTGGTATAGATCGTATCGGCTGTGCCGTCACCCCAGCTCCAGTGCCACTCCTTAATCAGGCTCACAGGCAGTGAAGTGTCGGAGAAGGCGATCTTATAGCGGGCGCAAAGGGTATCCTTAAAAGAGAATCCTGCGGCAATGCATGGTACCCGTTGTACTCTTCTGGTTACGCTGTCCATACAACCGTGGAGGTTGACCACGATCAGGGTTACATTGTAGAAACCGACCGAATCATAGAGGTGACCGATATTGCCTGGCCCCGGATAATGGATGGTATCATTGTGTTTTTTATCGCCCCATTTCCATATCCATTTTGAAATGTTCCCGGTACCTGAATTCTGCGTGGAATCGCTGAAATGAATCGTACTGTCGCAAGGTGTGGTAACATAGGTGAACAACGGTTTTGGCGATGCATACACAAGGATGTCCTGGTAAACGCTGTCGACACAGTTATCCGAATCGTATGCCTTCATTTTTACAATAAAGTGACCGGGCGCTGTAAAGATATGCGTAGGACGGTACAGGAACGATTTGTTGTTCGGTCCGGATGCAGGATCGCCAAAATTCCATTGTACTGAATAGAGCGAATCCCCCAAGGTTTTGTTTTTCGGGTAGAAGTGGTTGGTGTAACCCTGGCAAACCGTATCATTGGTAAAGGCGAAGGTAAATCCGGGTTTCACAAATACGCTGTCGATGATTGTATCCTTACATCCATAAGTATCCGTAACAACCAGCTGCACATGGTAGGATGTGTCAGTTTTCGGGAAGGTGAACGACGGATTCGAAATATTAGAGGTATATCCCGGGATAAAGGTCCATTCACGACTGATGATGGTTGAACCTGTTGCCGTCGACTGATCCTGGAAGTCTACCTTGCCCTTGGGGCAGAAGAATCCAAGGTAGGTAAAGGCCCCGACCGGCTTTGGACGGGATATTACCGGGATGGTCACTGAATCTTTACAGCCGAAGGAATTCTTCACGGTGAGGGTCACCTGGAAGGTTCCTGAAGTTGTAAAGGTATGGATAGGATTCTTAATGGTATCATGGGGCGTTCCGTCTCCGAAGTTCCAGTTCCATTTTTGGATGCTGCTTCCCGGTACTGTCGAAAGGTCGGTAAATTGGGTACCCGCATGCACACAGGCGGGATCATACTGGAACATGGCCGTAGGCTTTGGATTCACGCTGATCACGATCGAAGTATCCTTCGGGCACTGATGTGAATTGGTCACAGTCAGGTGTACCGTAAAAGTTCCCTGGGTATTGTAGGTATGGGTCGGGTTCTGCACGGTGGAGGTATTATTGGCTCCGCTGGCAGGATCTCCGAAGTTCCAGGCCCAGGCAATGATGGTAGTACCCGTTGCAGTGGTCGACTGATCGGTAAAGGTCGTCAGGCTGGACATGCAGGCGGTATCGGCTTTGAATTTGGCAACCGGCGCGGGATAGACAACCACGGTTTTCTTGATCGTATCAAAACAGCCATCGGCATTGGTTACGACAAGGCGAACGGTATCGGTACCTCCGGCTGTAAACGCATGGGTCGGATTCTGGGTGCTTGAAGTATTGTTGGTGCCCGATGCAGGATCTCCGAAATTCCAGGCCCACACTGTCAGTGCCGGGCCCCCGTTGGTCTGCGAAAGGTCGGTAAACTGTAACTGGCTTAAGGCACAGGGGGTAGGTCCTGTATTGAAGTTGGCCATCGGGTGGAAGCCGATCTGAACCTGGCTGATCTTTTCACTGTTGCAGTTATCAGAGGTGGTGATGGTCAGCTTGACATTGAAATTACCGCCATTGGTAAACTTATGTTTCACATTCTGGTTTGCAGGGAAATTGATGGTAACAACCGGTGTGCCGTCGTTGAAATCCCACTTCCATGTCTTGATATACCCGTGAGGGGTTGTCGACAGATCATTGAATTGTACAGAGTCTCCTGCACAACTTGGCGAAGAATAGCTGAACAGCGATACTGGTTTACCTAAGACCAGCACCTGTTTGGTGGTGTCTTTCATACAACCCAGGGCTGTTGAAACTGTCAGTTTTACCGTGTAAACACCGGCAATGCCATACAGGTGGGTGACGGTAGTACCTGCCCCGCTGGAAGTCTGACCATCGCCGAAATCCCAGTTGCGCGAGGTAACGGAGGCGCTGGACTGGTCGGTAAAGGTGGTGATGCTTCCCAGGCAAGCCGTATCGGCCTTGAAATTGGAGGTCGGACGGGCGTTGATGGCAATCATGCTTGAATCCTTGGCAACACATCCGTTCCCGTTGGTAACGGTCAGCATGACCTTAAACGATGGTGGACTGGCTGCCGAGAACTGGTGGACGGGATTCTGTACCGAGGAGGAATTATTCACGCCCGATGCGGCATCCCCGAAATTCCATGCCCAGGTCTGGATACTTCCGCCTCCGTTGGTTTGCGAGAGGTCGGTAAAGTTAACCGGCTGATTGTCGCAAAGGGTGCTGGAGAAGGAGAAGTTGGCCAGAGGCGCGGGTACGCTGGTAACGGTTTTGGTGATCACGCTGATACATCCCTGCAGGGTTGTTACCGTAAGGGTTACAATGTGAGAGGTGGCTGTTCCGGCAAAAGTATGGGTGATATTCGGGTTGGCCGGGAAGGTGATAACCGGTATGGTTGATCCGTCGCCAAAGTTCCACTGCCATGTATTGATGGAGGAGGAATATCCTGAAGGCACATACGACTGGTTAAAGAAGTTCACCGGTAATCCTACACAGCTTGCAGCAGAGAAGGTGAAATCGGCAATCGGCTTGGGATTGACCAGCACCTGCTTGGTCACGGTATGGATACATCCGTTTGAGTTGGTGATGACCAGCGTTACGCTGAAGAAACCATAGGAGGCAAAGATATGCTGTGGGTTCTGGGCTGTGGATGTTCCTCCGTCGCCGAAGTTCCATGCATAGGATACGATATTGGTCCCGGCAGGGGTCGTTGACGAGGCGGATGAGAAGGTTGTGGCGCTGCCCTGGCATACGGTATCCGTAGTGAAGTTGGCTGTCGGCAAGGCATTGATGGTAACGGGATAAACCGTGTCGCTCACGCAGCCGTTAGAACTGGTTACAGTCAGGGTCACGGAGAAACTCGATGCTGCCGTAAAGGAATGCGAGGGGTTCTGCAGGGTGGAGGTGTTGTTTGCTCCAGATAATCCGTCGCCGAAATTCCAGGCCCAGGTCTGGATGCTTCCGCCGCCGTTGGTTTGTGTTAAGTCGGTAAAGTTTACGATTTGGCCCAGGCAAAGAGTGTTGGAATGGCTGAAGTTGGCAACCGGCGTTGGTATACTCGTCACGGTTTTTGAAATGGAGTCGACACAGGTGTTGGTGGTCCTGACCCTAAGTTTAACAACATGCGAAACAGCCGTACCCGCGAAGGTATGCGTTATGTTCGGGTTGGCCGGGAAGTCGATGGTGACCGGAGTGGTGCCATCACCAAAGTCCCAAATCCACTGGTTGATGTAGGAGGAGAATCCGGTCGGCACAAACGACTGGTTGAAGAAATTCACAGGTTTGCCTACACAACTGGCCGGCGAGTAGGTGAAATCAGGAACCGGCTTAGGATTGACGGTTACCTGTTTGGTCACCGAGTGGATACAACCATTTGAATTGACTACGGTAAGGGTTACGGAATAGGTACCGAAGGCTCCGTAGGTGTGTTGCGGCGACTGGAGGTTGGAATTGCTTCCGTCCCCGAAATTCCATGCATAGGAGATGATGGTGCCACCGTTGGCCAGGGAGGCATCTGTAAAGATCGTCGAATTACCTTCGCAGGCGGCCGTATTGGTAAAATTAGCAGTGGGAAGGGCATTGATGATCACATGCATCGTATCCGATTTCGTACACCCGTTGGTGCTCATGATATTCAGCACAACCGTAAAGTTGGAGGCTGAGGTAAAGGAGTGGTTCGGGCTTTGCAGGGTGGAGATATTGTTGGCTCCCGATAAAGGATCGCCAAAATCCCAGTTCCAGGTCTGGATACTGCCGCCGCCGTTGGTCTGTGACAAATCGGTGAAATGAACGATCTGACCCAGGCAGGTGGTGCTGGAATAGGTGAAATTGGCAATCGGCGAGGGAATACTGTTGACAGTTTTGGTAATGGAGTCGGTACAGCCGTTGGTGGTCGTCACAATGAGTTTCACTACATGCGCCGTGGCTGTTCCGGCAAAGGTATAGATCATATTGGGCGAAGCAGGGTAATTGATGGTCTGGCGGGCGGTTCCGTCGCCAAAGTCCCACACCCATTTGTTGATGTATCCTGAGAACCCTGACGGGATGAACGAAAGGTCGGTAAAGGTCACCGGGTTGCTGATGCAACTGGCCGGCGAGAAGGTGAACTCCGCAACAGGATTCGGATGTACTGTTACCTGTTTCGTAATTGTCTGGGTGCAGCCGTTTGAGTTGATGATTGTCAGGGTTGCACTGTAAACACCGTAGGTTGAATAGGTATGAAGCGGTGATTGCAGGGTGGATGTGCCGCCGTCGCCGAATATCCAGGAATAGGATACGATGGCCGAAGCGTTCGGCACTGAATTATCGGTGAACTGGGTGGCTGTACCTGCACAGGCTGCAGTTGCCGTAAAGGCTGCGACAGGAAGGGCATGGATGGTGATAGCGGTGGTGTCGGTAAAGCTGCAGCCGTTGGCATTGGTTACAGTAAGTGCGACATGGTAAACCCCTCCCGTGGCAAAGATATGCGAAGGACTGGGGGATGTTGAGGTATTGTTCATTCCGGAGATCGGGTCATCAAAATTCCAGAGCCAGCCTACGATATTGCCGCCGCCGTTGGTCTGGGAAAGGTCGTTGAACTGTACTACCTGGGTAGCGCAGGTGGCCGTACCCGGAACAACTTCGAAAGCTGCTGTCGGTGAAGGTATGACATTGACGGCATGGGTAATCGAATCGATGCAGCCAAAACTCGAGGTAACGGTGAGTTTTACGGTGAAGTTATAAACTCCGATCGGGAAGGTGTGACCTACGTTCGGGCTGGAGGGCAGTGTAACCGTGGTGGTGGTGCCATCGCCCCAGGTCCAGACCCAGCGGTTGATATATCCGGGGAATCCGGCCGGTACGATCGACTGATCGGTAAACTGAACCGGAGTGCCATCGCAGGTAGGCGAGGCAAAGGAGAAGCCCGGAACCGGAAGTGGCATTACATTAACGGTCTTGGTCAATGAAT
>CAIYQH010000266.1 GCA_903928285.1 uncultured Bacteroidales bacterium | reverse complement strand
TTATAGACATCTACATAATTACACAGCCTTACTGGTGTTTCGTCGTCAAGTGTGTGCTTATCTACGTTGCTAAAAAGCACATTGGCTACATAATCAAGTCGATTACAACCCCATTCGTATAGGAGAGCACATCGTTGTCGCCAAGCCAGATGGTGAAGAAGGTCGGGTTCAGCGGGGCGATTTCCTGTACCACCATGTTGGTAGCGCTGGTTGCGAACCGGGCGTAGTAGGGATTGTAATTTGCATAACCGGGGAAGAGCATATGAAATGATTTTGCTCCCGGGATTGCCAGGTTGTTTACCAGGTAGCCAACAGGAGCCAATGGCTGAAGGGTTCCCTGTGCGTGTACGGGACCCATCGAAGTAACACCTTTGCAATCGGATGAATAACCCAAAACGTACTTTGTGGTTGATCCGGGGTATTGAACACCATATTCACTGGCGACAACGGGTTGAACAAATTTGCCTGAACCGGCAAGCTGAAGTTGTCCGGCAATGATATTGGGGATGGAATACTGCTGACCGGTATGATACAGCGCTCCGTCGGCATAACCCGACATCAGCGAGTTCCCCATGGCGATATAGGTGGTGAAATTGGCATTCCCTTTATCGACGTTAAAGGTGTCGATTTTTCGCTCACAGGAGGCAAAAAGGGCAATGGATAATATAATGAAAAGTATTTTTTTCATAGCGTTCAAATTTTAAAGTTAGAAACTGTACGATAAACCGAGTCCCGGGATGCTGAAGCCTGTGCGGTAGGTGCCGGCAAAATTATCGGGAGAATAGGTCCCGCTTCGTTTAGTGCCAATCAGGTAAAGGAAAGAAGCATCAATGCTGAATCCTTTCATCGGGTAAATTGAAAAACCACAGGTAAAGCCGGTTTCGTCCAGACTGGGGGTCTGCGGATTCAGATAATCGCTCTTAACAGGCGAGGGGTCAATGTAGGCGCCTACTCTTACTGCCACCTTGTCATTGATTTTATATTGAGCGCCGATACGTTCGATCAGGCGGTCTTCGTAAAGCGCCGGGGTGGCGGTACGCCCAACGGCCGGGGTCTTGGTCTTGAAATCGAAAACCAGTGAATCGTAGGTACTCCAGAAAACATAACATAAGTTGATACCGATCATCCATTGTTTTTTCTTGCCGAATTCATAGGATGCGCCCAGATCAAGGTTTGCAGGCAGGGGGAGCATAACATCCACCTTGTTGTTGGGAAAATTTGCGGTAAGAGAGGGGGCAACGCTGAAGGTGGCATCGGCGCCCTTTACCTTCATCTCGATTTTTGAACGGTAATCAATACCAATACTCCAACCCGGTTCCGGATGAATCATAATCCCGGCGTTGTATCCGAAATTGCTGGTAGATCCTTTAACATGCAGGCTTCCGTCGCCATTGGCGCCATCCAGGGGAATCGATTTGTTCAGGTCAACTGTCCCGGTGGCAAACACAAAACCAACACCAATGCCAATGATATCATTGAAACGGTATGAAACCGTAGGCTGGTAAGTGATTGCTTTAAACGAGAGGTCTTTGATCAGGTATCGTCCCTGCCAGTCGGTACCGGCATCATCCTTCCATGCAAGCCTGTTTCCATAGGGGGCATTGACTGCAATCCCTACACTGAGTTTTTTGGTAGGTTTATACGCTGCATAAAAATAAAACGGGGTATTCAGTTCATGCTTCAGGGTGGCCTGATAATTGGCGTCTTTTGCCTGGAACGTAGCACGGGCAAAAATAAAACTCATACCACCGGAAAAACTCCATTTATCATTGACAAATGCAGCGCCGCCAGGATTGTAAAACAGTGTGCTGGCATCATAGCTCAGTGAAGTTCCGATAAGTCCCATGCCGATGTTACGCACACCATGCAAACCTACCTGGTATCCTCCGCCAAACGACGTAGTTGCTGCCAGACATACGAATAGCAGCAGGACAGAAATTTTCCTCATAATGACTTTTTTTTGGTTAATACTGGGCGCAAGATACTAATTTTTTTAATATTCAATAATTTGGATATTAGGGTTAATTCTTTGTTGTTGGGAATGAGAGGCTAACAGACATCTCCGGTAAGGGATTCTATGGGAACAAAAACAGACTAACTTTGCAGTCCGGGGTGCAGGAGAATGATCCAATCCGCCTGTTCACCTGTTATCCTTACCATGTAATCTTTTTAAAATCAAAATATGAGCACTCTGAACGTCGGCGATAAAGTAAAGTTTCTGAATACCTCAGGAGGAGGAATTGTTGCAAAGATCATTGATAGCCGCATTGTCAGCATCCTGATAGAGGACGGTTTTGAAATCCCTACCATGATCAGTGAACTGATAAAAATCGAACCCAGCAACCCTGCCGGCCGTTTCTTTGAGGAACATTACAACATTGAACTGCCCAAAGGGGATCCTGAACAGGAGGAGGCTGACGACGACCGGCTGAGACATCTTCCCCATCATCTTACCACCGACCGCAAGGCGGAGGATATCTTCCTGGCATTTGTACCGCATGATCAGAAATGGCTGATTACCGGCCAGGTTGATATTTTCCTGGTCAATAACAGTTCTTATGACGTTCTCTACAATATTTTCGGGAAAACACCGCTGGGCCACTATAACGGGGTTGATTATGGGAGTATCTTCCCCGATTCGAAATTACTGCTCGATACCATCAACCGTGAGCAGTTGACTCACTGGACTGATGGCTGCCTGCAGTTCCTTTTTCACAAACAGCAGTGCAGGGAGGTACTTCCTCCCTTCAATTCGGAATTCAGTATTGATGGCAAGAAATTTTTCAAAGAGGGCAACTACCGCGACCATCCGATGATCCAGGCCAAGGGGATCGTGGTAAAAGTGCTTTCGCTGACCTCGCATTTCAAGGCTGCTGAACCTGCTGTTAGTAAGGAAGGCGCCAGTCCCGCATCAGGATCCGGTGCATCGCTGATTTCGCGTTACCAGGTTGCCCCCCGCGAGGCGGTGGTCGATCTTCATATCCATGAACTGGTTGACGATCCGACAAACCTTGAAAAATCTGAAATTCTCGATTTCCAGGTAAATTATTTCCTGAAATGCTTCGACAGTGCCGTGGCAAACCATTTTCTGAAGGTTGTCTTTATTCATGGAGTTGGCAATGGCATCCTGCGGACCCACATTATTGAGCTTCTGAAAAAACAAAAGGGCATCGAGTTCTTCGATGCCCCCATGGCAAAATATGGTGTGGGAGCCCTGGAAGTCAGGATTCCGCACAATGAATAAATTAGTGAATCACAGAGACTTTTCTTGAATAGACAGCGGTTCCCGTATTGAGTTGAAGGATATACATTCCGGCGGCTAATTTCTGTCCGTCGATGGTGGCTTCATGCTGTCCGCTGGCAAGGTTGCCCAGTTCGCTGGCGGAAACCAGCTGGCCGAGGGCGCTGAACAGGTTGATGGTGACATTCCCGGTTTTTGTCAGGTAGAAGGAAACCTTTGCGGAGCCGTCGAAGGGGTTGGGAAATACATTGAACGGGCTGATGGTGTTGGCTGGCCCTGCAGATGTCGGGGCTTCCATCCAGAATTCGCTCGATTCGGACGAGCCGAAGGTGCCGCCCTGTTTGATTACCGTACTGCCGCAGGCAATCTGGTAGGCGCCGCTGCCGTTAACGCAGCATAACCCGTTGTTGCCACTGTCATAGATGGTAAAGGTATAGCAATCGGCCTGGGGCAGGGTGATGTTCTGGGTGATGAACTGGTTTGACTGGGTATAAGGACCTCCGCTGGCTACTACGGTACCGGTTGAACTTTTGACATCCCAGGTGGTTTCCTGCGGTGCGTTGTCGGTATGGATCGTCAGCGTGACAATGTTGGTAGTTACCGGCGCAGCCTTGATGGTGTAATGGATGGTGTCGTTTTTCGGATACTGGTCGGTTGTGTTGTTCGGGTTGGTGGTATAAACCGTAAGGGTATTCTGCGGAAGGATGTCAAAGCCATAATCGGGAAGGGTCACATTCACATGTTTCAGGCTTGGCAGGTTTCCATTCCAGTGAAAAGTGCTTACTGCTCCGTTGTTTACATAGTATTTTATGGTCATGCTGGTCACAGGGTTGTTCCCGTTGTTGCGGATATCGACCACAGGCGTTATCTTGTTTTTGCAGGTAACAGCCAGCACATTATTGACAGCCATAACCTGGAGGTCGGTACTGTAGGGCATCACAAGCGGGGTGGTTGCACTGTTGCCGGCCTGGAAAACAGCCTTTGTGTTTTTTTCCTGGACAAAACCAACAGCGGCAATCTGGGTCTTGTCGTAAACGGTTCCGAATTTCCAGGATCCCTCGATCAGCACATAATCACCGGAAGCCATGGTTGCCGGAATGGCAGTACCTGCAGAAGTGGGGAGCATTTTTTTCATGACATTATAAAAATCTTTTTCGCCATTTCCTCCAGGTGCAGAGTTGAAATGAATCCACTTCTCGATGATGATGTTATGGGCAACCAGGGTTCCCGTAAAGTTCTGCGTGCATTTGACCAGCATGGTGGAATAGACTGAATCCTGCCCGGCAGAAATGGTATGCTGAAGACTGACATTAATGGGGGATGGGATCAGGTATTCGGCATCTATCAAAGCCTGGGTGACATTTGCAGGTGCTCCCGTATAGTTAGGGCCTGCCTGGGGTACGCCATCCATAAATGCATCGGGAACACCGGTAACTCCGTAATAACCAACCCTGGCGGCGGCATCAGCAGGATTCTGGGCATTCATGGGATCAACACCCGGCCAGTTTGTATGGAATTTTATGGAAGTACATTTGGTACTATTGGCGTTCAACAGGGCGTCAAATGCGGGATTCTGCGCGGCACAGGGAGGGCAGCTGGCATTTGTGAATTCCTCGAAGAGGATAAAGCGTTGCGATTGACTGTAGCCCGAAATAAGAGAGCACACAAAAGCTATAAGCAGTAACATTTTTTTCATGACTGAAAATTTTAGTTTTATAATGTACAAATATATAAATTTTTATGGCTGGCATGAAATTGCTTTTGAAAAATGTTGTAATTTTGCAACATAACAAATGATACTATTTTAAAATATCAGCTATGAAAAGAATATTACTTTCTGTATTCCTTATTTCGATAGTGGCTTTTTATGGTTACTCACAGAGTTTATCGCTAACCACCCAACAGGGAGTCAATGTTACCAATACGACCATTACCCAGTACGGGACCTACGACAGTGTTGAACTTATAACCTATTTGAATGTCAAGAATATCAGTTCAAACACCATCAATGTTTATTCAAAGAAGGTTGATGTCAAGTTATTGGATTCTACCGAAACCACCATGTGCTGGGCCGGCGGGTGCTATCCCTCCTTTGTCACCGTTTCCCCCAATTCCGCTGCAATGACACCCGGGCAGACGCTTACCGATTTTGTAGGCCATTATAGTACAATTACCGGAATGGGTTTTAAACTGGGTGAAAGTGTGGTACGCTGGGTGTTCTTCAACGGAGCCAACCATAACGATTCGGCTTACCTTTTAGTGAAGTATAAATCATGGACCGTCGGCCTGGATGAAAAGTCTTCCCGCGAGGGTTTCCTCTCCTCCGCTTATCCCAATCCTGCCGATGGCTATGCCAGTTTTAACTGTTCTGTGCCTGCAGGCTTAACGGGAACGATCGTTGTACGCAACATGGTTGGTGCAACCGTTCTGACCGAATCAATCGCCCCGGGTGCCGCAACCAGAACCATCAACACCTCCGGCCTTGCCAACGGCCTGTATTTTTATTCCCTGGTGCTTGACGGGAAAAACAGCATTACCAAAAAACTGGTTGTAAAACACTGATATATTGTTGATTTTTAATCAGGGCTGTCTCAAAATAATACATTTTAAGACAGCTCATTTTTTTGCCCGGAAATGCACTTTGACGTTTAAATGTACCCATCTCCGGCATCTGTTCAACCATTGAAATCGAATCTGTACAAATCATTTGTTTTACGATATTACTGGGCATCTCCTTAGTTTCGACCTAATATCCATCAATTATCAAAATACGACTGCAAAACCCGTCACCCTTAAGGATATTGAATTTTATCTTTTGTACGCATTGAATAACCTTCAACATAAAGAGCAGGTCGATTGCAGCAAATGCATGTTCCAGGCAATCAGCTGTCAGTATATCAATCCGGCCGAATTCAGGAAGCTTCAGCAAAGTTCCCAGCGGGGCCACTTTACCAAAGGTGAAGAGATACTCAAGCAGGGAGTGAAATCATCCCACCTGGTGTTTCTGCAATCGGGAATTGTAAAGTTCAGTATGAAGGATGAGGCTGGCCGTGGACTTATTCTTACCGTCACACGGGCGCCTGCCATGATCGGGGGAGCCGATGCCATAAACAGCGGGTTGAATCTCTACGCGCTTCTGGCAGTGGAAGAATGCGATGTTTGTTTCATAGATTATGCGATACTGCTCGAAATTGCCATGACCAACAGCCTCTTCATGCTGAAACTGATGGAGATGATGACCGGTATGTTCAAGGCATCTATCCTGAACTTTATCAGCCTGGCCCATAAACAGGTCAATGGCCGGATTGCCGATATCCTGCTTTATCTGTCGCGGGCCGTTTACCAGTCCCCTGCCTTTTTACTTACGCTCACCCGCAAGGAAATTTCAGAATTTGCCGGGTGTTCAACGGAAAACGTGATCCATACCCTGTCGAAATTTCACAGGGAAGGCATTATCCAGGTTGCCGGTAAAAAGATCGTGATTGCAGATGCGGTAAGGCTTGAGAAGATCAGTAAAATCGGTTGATTGCAGATTATTTCAGATCGAGCAGGATGGATTGCCCCGATACCCATCCGCGGATAAAGGAGGGCATCCTCTCCAAGTCGTAAAGGATAGAGGCAGTGGGCATCGTTCCCGGGTAAGCTTCCACAAAGTACCAGTCGTTTCCCTTTCCGAATGATTTGATGGCAAGCACCACTCCTTTTGCCTTGCTACGGTATTTCGCAACGATATTTCCGAACGTTTCGGGTTTTGGGAAAAAGGGCTCGTTGAGTCTGGCTGCCGAAGCCCGTAAGAGCATGGTATCGGTTTTGGCAATAAATGGGATTGGCGCGGGATAATATCGTACAGGTTCTTCGGTATAACGGTAAGCCACGTGTTGTTTGACTTTAATAAACTCCGGAACATCATGCTCCTGGATAACCTTGTAATCGCGGGTGAAATAAAGATAATTATCCCCGCTGCCTGCATCACCTGTGGATAATTCGGTCAGCCGCCTTGACTTTTTCTTCAGGCGCGTAATATATTGGTAGTCTTCGAAAACCAGCTCAAAGCTGTCGCCGCGGTTGAGGTAGATTTGCACCAGGGGCGACGCTCCACCACTGTATCCGCTAAAGATAATGTCGGGCAGGTTGTCGCCGTTTATATCAATGGGATAAAGGCATTTCTTCAGTTTTTCAACGGAAAACTTTGGCAATGAATCCTGGGTAAAATGTGGGAACTGGTCGAGGTTTCGTGCCAGGAAGGTTTCAATAACCTTCCCGGGGTTTACAGCCACATAAGGCCGCAGGTTTAGTCTCTGCGGCCGGGGAATGTGGGTGTATCGTTTCCAGTAAAAAGTATCGGTAGCCGAGGTATAGCTTTGCAGCTTGATCTGTGCGTTCCCTGCAAGGGCGCATAGCATCAGCAAAAGCAGGAGAATCCGCGAAAGTTTCAGGTTATGCAAAATCAGAGTGCAAACTCCTTTTTCACCTTTTCCACGAAATCGAGTTTCTCCCAGGCAAAGAAATCAACCTTTTTCAGGTAAACCTCTTTCCCGTTACCATTGATTTTGATGGGTTTTACACCTTTGACGGGATAAAACACTTCAACCTCACTGGTATAAAAATCCCTGCCAAAATGGCCATAGGAGGCGGTAGGCTGGTAAATGGGGTTTTTAAGGCCGAAGCGTTCCACGATGGAGTAGGGGCGCATGTCGAAAACCTTGTTTACCTTTTCAGCAATGGCGCCGTCGGTGAGGATATTTCCTTTGTTATCTTTCACTGCGGCAGTACCGTAAGTGTTTACATACAGGCCGACAGGCTGTGCCACGCCAATTGCGTAGGCAACCTGTATCATCACCTTGTCGGCAACGCCGGCGGCAACCATGTTCTTGGCGATATGGCGGGCAGCATAGGCTGCGGAGCGGTCAACCTTTGAGGGGTCTTTCCCGGAGAAGGCGCCGCCACCGTGAGCCCCGTGGCCGCCGTAGGTGTCGACGATGATTTTACGCCCTGTAAGACCGGTATCGCCGTGAGGACCGCCGATGACAAATTTGCCGGTAGGGTTCACGAACAGTTTGTAGTCGCCCTGGAACAGCTTCTGGATCCGGGCAGGCTGGGCCTTCTTAACACGCGGGATGAGGATTTTCTGAACATCCTCCCTGATCTTGTCCTGCATTGCAATTTCAGCGATCTTATCTTCCTCCGGGGTTCCATCCTTGGGTTTGATAAAATCGTCGTGCTGGGTGCTGATTACAATGGTATCGATCCGCATCGGGTTGCCGTTGTCATCATATTCAATAGTGACCTGGGATTTGCTGTCGGGGCGGAGGTATTTCATCTGTTTTCCTTCGCGGCGGATGGCGGCAAGTTCCTGCAACATGATGTGGGCCAGTTCAACCGACATAGGCATCAGGTTGTCCATTTCGCGGCAGGCATAACCGAACATCATTCCCTGGTCGCCGGCGCCCTGGTCTTCTTTCTTTTCGCGAACCACACCCTGGTTGATGTCCTGTGACTGCTCATGAATGGTTGAAATTACACCACAGGAGTCGCAATCAAAGCGGTATTCTGCCTTGGTATAACCAATTTCGCGGATCACCCTGCGCGCAGTTTCCTGAACATCGACCCATCCCTGTGTTCTGACTTCTCCCCCGCAAACAACAAGACCTGTCGTAACAAAGGTTTCGCAAGCTACTTTGGACTCTGGGTCCCAGCGCATAAATTCATCGAGCAATGCATCGCTGATCTGATCGGCTACTTTATCGGGATGTCCTTCTGAAACGGATTCCGATGTAAATAAATATCCCATAATATTAGAATTACGAATTACGAATTATGAAAACAAGAGGCTGATTTGTGATTGAAGGGATGAAATATGGTTTAGCATTTTTTTCCAGTGGTTGCAATCATTCAAATCTGTCCACTAATATATTTTGCAAAAATAATAATTTTTTCAAATCTTCCCTGCGATTATTTTTTTGTCAGCTCCTGGAATACCTCTTCGAGTTTCTGTTCTTCGCGGTGCAGCGAAAGAACCGTCAGCTTGTGGTCAACGGCAAACTGGAAAATGGCCGGACGGATATCGGCAGAGCCAATCCCGCTGAGGTGCCAGATAGCCGATACCGGCTCGTGGATCTGCTGGATCGGGTGCCTGATTTCAGTCACACCGGGTATCTGCATCAGCAGTTTCTGGGCAACGGGAGTGGCAAATTCAACCTTGATCAGCACCTTTGAAACAGCAAGATGCTGCAGGTTCTGTGTGGAATCGTCGGCCACGATGCGGCCGTTGTGGATGATGATGGCCCTGTCGCAGATGGCTTCGACCTCCTGCATGATATGGGTTGACATCATCACGGTTTTGGTTTTGCCTGCTTCGGTGATCAGGTGGCGAATCTCGAGCAACTGGTTGGGGTCAAGCCCGGAGGTGGGTTCATCCAGGATCAAAACCTCGGGGTTGTGAATCATGGCCTGGGCGAGCCCGACCCGCTGGCGGTAACCCTTCGACAAGGCGCCGATCTTCTTATGCTGTTCACTTTGAAGTCCTGTCATTTCGATCATTTCTGCCACCCTTCCCGCGACATTTTCCCTGA
The DNA here is from genome assembly GCA_903928285.1 of uncultured Bacteroidales bacterium. Lineage (GTDB taxonomy): Bacteria > Bacteroidota > Bacteroidia > Bacteroidales > FEN-979 > CAIVAT01. The sequence goes on along the minus strand of CAIYQH010000266.1, from coordinate 1,549 downwards.
TCTGGTGCGTTCCGGCGATAAATCCCAGGAACTCGCGTACGTAAAGGTCAAGGTACAAGGGGTTGTTTTCGGGAAGGTATCCCACCTTTTTCCTGACCTCGATGGATTGATCCATCACGTCAAACCCGCAAACAGCGGCATCGCCCGAGGTAGGGGGGATAAAGCAGGTAAGGATCTTCATCAGGGTGCTTTTCCCGGCGCCGTTGGGACCAAGCAGACCGGTTATCCCGCCAGGTTTGATTTCAAGGGAAACGGCATCCAGCGCCTTTTGGGCGCCATAAAGTTTGGTGATGTTGGAAACGCTGATCGACATAAATGCAGTTGTTGGAAATGGTGCGCAAAGGTAAGTAAAATCCTGCTAACCGTTCGCCAGCCGGATAAACCCCTTGAGATGTTCACCGATCTTGCCTGCCAGGAAATAGGGGAGGTTGAGCAGGAAGAATTTTTTCCCGCGCAGGGTTTGTGTTTGCTGCACCGCAAGTTTGCCGGCATAGAGCCTTACGGCATAATTGTGCGGGGAAGAATCGATAAACTGGTGCAGCGACCTGAGCCTTCCCGGTTCGCCCGATCGGACAACTACCGGGATCAGCAGGTCGTTGTAGGGGATCACGAAGTCAACCTCGGCGGTTGACTGGGCCTTGCCGCGGGTCCAGAAATGCAGGGAGGGGGTTGCCTGGAGGGGCAATTGCTGCTGTGCATCCGTGGTAAGTAAAGGAGAGGGAAGGCTGACATGGGAATCAGCAGCTGCCAGGATCTCCTGCCCCACAACCTGCCTGGCAATCTGGCCCTCAAAAATCGCGTTCATGTCGTGCGACTGAAACAACGGTTTCTGGATTCCCGAAAAATAGTTAACCAGCCCGGTATCGAGCATCTGCAGGCGCGGGAACCTGGACGTGTCGGGGACGTGTGGCAGAACTGTCGAAATGCCGGGATAGACCATCCTCAAAAAGAATGCATTTTCCAGTGATTTGAATGCCATACCGATCTCCCTGCTGCCTTTGTTTAGGTTGCCAAAACGGTTGAAGCTGATCCGGGTGGCTGCGAAGGGATAGGTGTTCTGTAATACTTCCGTGGCCAGTTCACGGCTCTTCGTACCCTGGGTTACAACAGGCAATCCTTGAATAAATCTTTCCTCGGTTTGTTCGTAAAGGTTCTTTAATGCAGCAAGATGCCGGTTTGCCGCATATTCTGAAGTAATTTCAGGCATTCCGCCGATGAGGCTGTAGAGATGAAAATAGTTCAGCAGCTTTTCATAGGCATAGAGAGGCACCGGTACTTCGGTGAAGGCCTCCAGTGCTGCCGGATCCCCCATCAACGGCAGAAACTCCTCAAAGGAAAAGGGATAAAGGTAACAGGCTTTCATCGTTCCTGTCTGCAGGTCGGTCAGCAGGTTCAGCTCACGGGTGATGACCGATGAAATCACCACCAGGAAGGGCATCTGCGGGTCAGGTTTCCCGGCTTGACTTTGTTCCGTCAGTTCACGGATCCACCTTAGGGCCTCCCGGCAACCGGCAGGCTCATCCAGAACGATCAGCGTCCCGCTTCCCCG
>CAIYQH010000265.1 GCA_903928285.1 uncultured Bacteroidales bacterium | reverse complement strand
TTATCACGTTTTGAGCCCATTACCGCTTTTTTATTCAGACGACTTAGCGGAAAGTAAAGCTAACTGGCTCATCGGTTTTCTTGAAACCATCCTGATTTTTCCACTCGGTGAATAATTTCCTTGGTTTGCTGCGTATTTTTATTTTCGGCATCAATTGACCACGGAATATCACCCTGCGAGTAAATATGAGACAGTTATAATAATTGGAAGCATTTGGGCAATAGTTCGTGTTAAGATTATGTGCTCCAATCACAACATTACGTTTATTATTCATAAACTGAAATGGAAAGATTACCGATTTCCAATTCGGTATGTTTGTACCCAGCAAATATCAGGGCTTCCCTGCAGGTACTATAAAGCAGGAGACTGAAACCAATCGTATGGCAAGGAGAAAAACGCGATGAGTCAAAAGAAAGTCAGAGTAGCCATCATAGGTGTAGGGAACTGCGCATCGTCACTGATCCCGGGTCTTGAGTTTTATAAAAATAGCCCTGAGGATGCTACTGTTCCAGGTTTGATGCATGTGAATCTGGGTGGCTATCATATCCGGGATATTGAAATTACCTTGGGTATTGATATTAATATAACCAAGGTCGGCAAGGATGTATCAGAAGCTATTTTTGCTGAGCCAAACAACACCTTCAAATTTACGGAGGTGCCTCACATGAATGCTCCCGTCGTGCGTGGTATGACCCACGACGGTCTTGGGAAATACCTCTCCCAGGTCATTACCAAGGCTCCTGGCCCAACAGCTGATATTGTCGGTTTGCTCAAAGAGACCCATACGGATGTGGTTGTTAGCTATCTACCAGTTGGTTCAGAGATGGCGACAAAATGGTATGTTGAGCAAATTATTGAAGCGGGCTGTGCTTTTGTCAATGCTATCCCCGTTTTCATCGCATCCTCAGAATACTGGGGTAAACGTTTCAAGGAAGCCGGTCTGCCCATTCTTGGCGATGATATCAAGAGCCAGGTTGGTGCGACAATCCTGCACCGGGTACTAACCAGCCTGTTTGTCGATCGGGGTGTCCGCATCGACCGCACCTACCAGCTCAACTTTGGCGGAAATACTGATTTTATGAATATGCTTGAACGCGAGCGCCTTGAAAGTAAGAAGATATCCAAAACGGGCGCTGTTACAAGCATGATTCCTTATGATATTGGCGCGAAAAATATCCACGTTGGCCCTTCTGACTATGTACCCTGGTTGACTGATCGCAAGTGGTGTTATATTCGCATGGAAGGCACAACTTTTGGTGATGTGCCGCTTAATTTGGAAGCCAAGCTTGAGGTTTGGGATAGCCCCAATTCGGCTGGTGTCATTATCGATGCCGTTCGCTGTGCCAAACTGGCACTTGACCGTGGGCTGAGTGGTCCGATCGTTGGTCCATCCTCTTATTTCTTTAAGACTCCCCCAAAGCAGTTTAAAGATAACATTTGCCGGGACATGACCGAAGCCTTTATCAAAGGCGAATAGCTGGTCAATGTTGGGTGATACAGGGTGGAGGGTGCAGCATTGCTGCTCCCTCCACCTGTTTTATCGGTTAAAATCAAACTTATGATTAAATTTGAAAATTTTCAATTAACTCTTAAATGCATGGGGGTCTCGGCTTTTTCTTTTATCCTGGTACTGTTTCTGAGTGCTTGTGTTTCGGCGGCTGCGCCACAGACTACCCCTGATATGAATGCTGCCATTACCCAGGTGGTTGCCACCATGCTGGCGGGCGGAACTCAAACAGCTGAATACATTCCGCCAACACTGGCAGGTACCAGAACACCTGATTCCCAACCCACAGCTATACGGACACCCCCAGCTTTGCCTCAAGGCTTTACCACCTCCCTGCTAAACCCGTTGGATACACCACACGCTTACATCCAGGATACCTGTCAGGCCCTCAAGTCTAAATGGGATCCGAATAATGCTGTTCCTGGAACGTTAATAATGCCAATCATGTTCCATTCTATTACCAAGGGCCAGGTCACAGCTGCGGATCAAATCAGTCTGGCTGATCTACGCAAAATAATGAATGATTTGCATGATGTGGGTTTCCAGGCCATTGATATGCAGCAAGCGGCTGATTTTCTTTACAACAATGCCAAAATACCCAGGCGGTCTGTTTTATTAATTGTTGATGATCGCAAGTACCGTGAATATTTTGACAAAACATTCAAAACTTATTATGAAGACTGGGGCTGGAAGGTTGTCAACGCCTGGATCAGCCATCCTGATACAAACCAACAACTTTGGGCTGAAAACAGCGCGCTCGAATCTGAAGGTTGGGTGGATCATCAGGCGCATGGGGTTATTCACAACATTAACATGAATGACAACTCCAGCGCTGATTTTCTCAAAGGAGAACTTCAAGGCTCGATTGATGCAATAAAGGCCCATTTTAATAAAACCCCGGTTGCGATTATCTGGCCTGGGGGTGATTTCGGTAAAAAACCGGTTGAAGCTGCCCGCCAATATGGATATAAACTGGGTTTCACAATAAATCCACGCGGTCCTTTGATGTTTAATTGGGTATCAATGGCGGATGGACTCGATCCGATGCGCCCCAGTTTTCTTCCT
>CAIYQH010000264.1 GCA_903928285.1 uncultured Bacteroidales bacterium | reverse complement strand
TTTTTTATAAAACTATTTCAGGTAGCTTCAGATTTTTTGAAAGGAAATTAACGTAATTTTACAAGGGGTTACAAGCCATTATTTAGCTTGTCATTTGTTTACAAATTAGGCGTGTACGATTTGAATACGTGTCAGTAAAGTTGACAGTTTTTAGGTACTACCCTTTAAAACATTAGTAAATACTGCCTGTCCAGAAGCCATGTTAGCCCCTCCAAGGGGAGGGAGTAGGTTTACCAGGGAATTGGGGCAGTTCGTTCGCCCAGGTAAAATAAATTGTTGAATATTCATTTTTTAACATTGACATTATGAGCACATTTTTTACAAGAATCTTCCTGGTAGCAGCCCTGCTTGGCTGTCTTAACAGCAATGCGCAGACCCTGCTTGCAAAATGGACCTTTCCCACGGGCACCCCTGCCGACAGCCTTGCCGATGGCGGAATTCCTTCGAACCTCACCAAGGCTATCCATACCGACGGTGGCACCAGCGCCATCGACTTTTCAAAAAACGGGCTGACCACCAAGGCGGCCCAGGCCACAGGATGGGATAACGGTGCGCTGACAAAGTGCTGGATCATCGAGGTTTCAACCGTGAATTACAACACCCTGAAAATCTCCTCAAAGCAGCAATCGGGCGGAAACAGCCCGGGGCCGCGCGACTATACCCTGCAATACAGGCTGGGAGCCAGTGGTGTGTGGGCCGATGTGCCCAATACCACCCTGGTAACGGCCAATAACTGGACCAGTGCGGTGCTCGACAGCGTACCCCTGCCCGATACCTGTACTAACCGGCCTTCGGTTTTCCTGCGCTGGCTGATGACAACCAACACCAGTTCTGCCGGGGCAACGGTAGTATCCTCAGGTATCGACAAGATCGATGATATATACGTGACCGGGAAAGCTGTACAGACCTCGGTAGAATCCATTCCACAGGCAGCTATGATGGTCTTTCCCAACCCTGTAGCAGATATCCTGACCATCATCGCCGATCGGCAGATGACAGAGGTTGCCCTGACAAACCCATCGGGAATCGTGGTCCTGAAACAAATCGCAAGCGGGAGTCACAGGTTGTCAATCGATATGGGAAATCTGCCGGCAGGCATCTACCTGCTGAAAACCACCATGAACTCAGGCAGTGCTGCCACCCTGAAGATCATTCACAAGTAACGGGTAATGACTGCAATACCTTAGGCCTGAAGGTCACAGCATTGAGCTCCACTTTTTTGCCTCGATATTCCTTTTCTTCTTAAAATACTGCGTATCCAGGAAGTAGAAGATCCTGACGGAGAAGCTGTTGGAGGCATCGGAGGAGAGCGTATTGGCAAGGTTGTTAAAGAAGTTCGGCTCAATGTCGTGGTTGTCGGTATTGATGGCATTTTTCCACATAACTGTGATCTGGCTTCCGGGTGCGAAATTCCAGGTATAGCCCAGGTCGAGGTTGAAGAGGTTGTAGTCAAGGTCGTGGTTGCCATGGTAATCGACTGGCTGCAGGTGTCCGTCATGCTGAAGGAGGGAGAAGGCATAGTAGGGCGCTGCCACCCAGTAATGGCGGACACGCAGGTTGATACTCATTTCACTATTCACCATGAAATTGGCTTCCAGGATATTCGTTACGGTGCGCCTGTCGCGGCGTCCGAACAGGATTACCGTGTTCCCTGCATTATTCACCGAATCGGTTACATAACCCTCGTCATTCTGGATGCGTTCGTACAGGATATGGTATATAAGCATCAGACGGTCTGACAACCGGAGTCTGGGGTCGAAGGATACGGAATATCCGGAGGATTTGAAACCGGGGGCAACATAACCGCCCAGGTTGGCATCCACTGCAAAGGTTTTACGGTAATCAGTCGAGATCCAGGGGTTGAAGCTCGCATAGGCGGGGGAGACGAACATCCAGCCGGCTACCCGCGGTTCAAAGAAATCATGCGATTTGACAGGCTGGATATCGGAATTGGCACCCAGCGAAAGATACTTTTTTGTGGTGGTATTGGTCTCGGCATGGAAGGTCAAGGCAGAATATTTTAATCCTTTGCAGAGGGAATTATAGCTGACCATGAAATAATTGTACCAGTTGTTAACCTTCCAGAAGGGTTCATATTTATTGTATTCGAAATAAACAGCATTGTTGAACCTGTTGTTCACCTGGTTGAAACCCATGTCATTCGGGTCATAGTTGTCGGTTTCAAGCAACTGGGTAAGGCCGAAATGAAAGTTTCCCGAAATTTTTCCGTAAGACAATGAATAGTGGTATCCCAGGTCGGAGGGCTGGTGACTGTAATATTTCTGGCTCACGAACGCGTCGCCGGTGAGGGCATAGGTGTATCTTTTATTGGCGAACTTAAAAGAAGTACCCGTCACATTGGCGGTATACCCCTCCGTAGGCATGTAATAGTTGGTGTTCATGAAATCGATGAAAGAGTTGTGCTTCAGGTTCTGATCCAGCACGATCATATTGTAGTTTGTAAAACCCTGGGTAAGCACCCTCCTGGTTTTCCCGGTGAGGGTGTCCCTGACCGTCGCCCAGGTATTGGCCGACATACCGTTAAAAACGCCGATCCCCAGGCCACCGCTGGTGCGACCCGAAATTTTGGTGGCGTTGATCAGCTTTGTCTGGACTGGGTTGTCGTCGGTTTTTTCATTTTCCTGTAACCCGGATGCCACATTTCCATAGCCTTTTGGCATCCCGCCGATCCGTCTGGAATAAAAAAGTCCTCCTTTGTTGAAGAGTTCGGTACCTTCGGTAAAGAACTGCCGCCGTTCATCATAACGGATCTCGAAGGGAGAGAAGTTATATACTTTATCATCCGATCTTACCTGCCCGAAATCGGGGATCAGGGTCATATCGAGGGTGAAACTTTGATTCAGCCCGTATTTCAGGTCGGCCCCGTAATTATAGGAGAAGTTGTAGGTATGTTCGCCGGGGCTGTTTTGCAGATATCCGGACAGATACGGTGATATCGAAAGTCGCAGCGGAGGTACGATATCTTTGACCCCCTCCAGCAACCCGCACTGGTTCACATAGCCCGAGACTTTGGCATCCACCAGATTCCAGGTATCAATTTCCCTGGTGCGGCGGAAGCTGCGCTGGCAGTTGATGCCCCATTCCTGGACCGGTTTTTTGGGAAAGCGGATGGCAGAGTATGGGATCTTCATTTCAACCACCCAGCCCTTGTCATTTCGACGGGCTTTGCTGGCCCATACGGCATCCCAGGTATAGTCGTCATTGCCATTGCTTCCCGAAAGTTTAAAGTCAACCTGGACATCCGACGAATAAACCATAAAACAAAAGGCGTTGAGGCCGTCGTTGAAGGGGCTCAGGA
>CAIYQH010000263.1 GCA_903928285.1 uncultured Bacteroidales bacterium | reverse complement strand
TAAACAAATAAAATCTATATGAAAACATTTTTATTGACAAGTATGGCTGTGGCTATCATGTTTTTCTCAGGGTGTAAACCTGCGAAAAAGGCCGGAAATCCTTTTTTTGCCGAATATGACACGCCCTTCCAGGTTCCGCCTTTTGACAAGATCGATACCACGCATTATATGCCGGCATTTGTCGAAGGGATCCGCCAGCATAATGCAGAGATCGACTCCATCGTGAACAATACGGCAACCCCCGGGTTTGAAAACACCATCCTGGCATTCGACAAATCAGGAAAACTGCTGACAAGAGTCAGCAAGGTATTCAATAACCTGAACGAAGCGGAGACCAACAAGCAAATGCAGGCCATCGCGCGCCGGCTCAGTCCGCTCACTTCGAAGCACAATGATGATATTTCCCTGAATGAAAAGCTGTTTGCGAAAATCAAGGCGGTATATGAAAAACGTCACGAACTGAAACTCGACAGCCAGCAGGTGCGCGTGGTGGAAAAATATTTCCGCGATTTTGAACGGCAGGGAGCCAACTTGTCCGCCGATAAAAAGGAGCAGCTGCGCAACCTCAACTCCCAGCTGGCCATGCTATCCCTGACCTTCGGGGAGAACCTGCTCGCCGAGACGAACGAAAATTTCAAGTTGGTTGTCGAGAATAAAAAAGACCTGGATGGTCTGCCCCAGGGCGTTATCGACGGGGCCGTCGAAACAGCCAAAGAAAAGGGACTCACGGGAAAATGGGTTTTTACCCTGTCGAAACCCAGTATGATCCCCTTCCTTCAGTATGCCAAAAACCGCGAACTGCGGGAAAAGATCTACAGGGGTTATTTCATGCGCGGCAACAACGGCAACAAGAATGACAACAAGGCTACTGTTGCCAAACTGGTCAACCTGCGGGTACAGAAGGCTAAACTGCTGGGATATGATAGTTATGCAGCCTATGTGGTTGATGAAAACATGGCCAAAACGCCTAAGAATGTAAACGATTTCCTGGCAAAACTGTGGACTGCCGCCCTGCCTGTTGCCAAACAGGAGGTAGCGGAGATGCAGAAGATCATCGACCGCGAAGGGGGCAAGTTCAAATTACAACCATGGGACTGGTGGTATTATGCCGAGATCATCCACAAGGAAAAATACAATCTTGATGAAACCGAACTGAAACCCTATTTCAGCCTTTCCAATGTTCGCGAAGGGATGTTCATGGTTGCCAATAAATTATATGGGATAACCTTTACGAAACGTACCGACCTTCCGGTCTTCCAGAAGGATGTTGAGACTTTCGAGGTCAAGGAAGCCGATGGCAGCCACCTGGGGGTGTTATACCTCGATTATTACCCGCGTGCAGGCAAGCGCGGCGGCGCCTGGTGTACCGATTTTCGTTCGGCAGGATGGGAAAACGGGAAAAAGGTCACCCCGGTGATGTCGGTTACCTGCAATGTCTCGAAACCGACTGCCGACATGCCCGCCCTGCTGAGCTGGGATGAAACGACCACGCTTTTCCACGAGTTTGGCCATGCCCTTCACGGGCTGTTCACCGAAGGTAAATACACCCGTACTGCCGGCAACGTTCCGCAGGATTACGTGGAGATGCCTTCACAGGTCAATGAAAACTGGGCCGGCGACCCGCGGGTACTGAAAGCCTATGCAAAACATTATAAAACCGGTGAAGCCATTCCCGACCAGCTGATCGAAAAAATTGAGAAGAGCGCCCTTTTCAACCAGGGATTCACTACGGTTGAATATCTCGCAGCATCGATCCTCGACATGGATTATCACGGGCTTACCGAGGCTGTTGAACCGGATATCGAGAAGTTTGAGACCAATGCCATGTCGAAAATCGGACTGATCCCCGAAATCCTGCCCCGTTACCGCACCACCTACTTCGCCCATATCTTCGACGGCGAATATGCGGCCGGTTATTACGTGTATATATGGGCTGCCGTGCTTGATGCCGATGCATTCGATGCGTTCAGATCATCGGGAGACATTTACAACCACCAGCTGGCTGCCCGTTTTAGGAAATACTGCCTTGCCGAATCGGGTAACGACGAGGGAATGGTGCAGTACCGCAAATTCAGGGGGCAGGACCCCTCCATCGATCCGTTGCTTAAACGTCGTGGATTAAAATAAACCGGCGGTATGACAAAGCTACATGTGTTGTGGACCACCGGGGAGAAGGAGGTTGCCATGAAGGTGATCTTCCCGTATCTTGTCAATGCCAAGGCAAATGGCTGGTGGGACGAGATCAATCTGATCATCTGGGGACCGTCGGCAAAACTGGCGGCAAACGATAACGATATCCACCGCCAGTTACAGGATGTCTTCGACAGCGATATGAGCGTTGAAGCCTGCCAGGCCTGCACCGATGCCTACGAAGTCAGCGAAAAACTGAGAGGAATGGGCATCACCATAAGGTATATGGGCGGACCCTTTACCGAATATATGCAAAGTGACGCCAGGGTGGTAACCTTTTGATTGTCAGAATAATTTTGTTCATATTTTCATAACCTGAATCTTATGAAAACATTTTATTTACTGTTAACCGTTTTGATCCTGGCAGGATGCTGCCATGAGCAGAAAAGCGACCCTTCCTTACTGGTTGCAACCGACAAGGCCTTCAGCCAGATGAGTGTCGACAAGGGTTTGAGCGCTGCCTTTATCTTTTATGCCGACGACAGTGTGGTCAAGGTTCGCAATGGCAATTTTCCCATCATCGGGAAGATGGAGATGACTAAGGCTTACAAGTCCAGGCCCGACACGGGGATGATCCTGAAGTGGAAGCCCACCCGGGCCGATATCGGCAGGTCGAACGACCTGGGGTATACCTTTGGTATTTGGGAACTTTATATCAAAGCGAAAGATACAACCCTCTACGGCAACTATATCAGTATCTGGAAGAGACAGGCCGACGGTAGCTGGAAATATGTACTGGATGCAGGATCGGACACGCCAAAACCGCTCCGCTGAGGATTGCACTGTACTCTTTAACACCAGGATAAACCATGAGGTTGATTTTAGCCATCGGAGCGGGAAGTTTTATCGGGGGGATCTCCCGGTACCTGTTGTCGTTGTTTATCCAGAACAGGATTGATACCACCTTTCCTTTCGGCACGCTGACGGTGAACATCCTGGGTTGTTTCCTGATCGGCGTCGTTTTCGGCTTTGCCGACCGGGGCAACATGAGCCAGGAGTGGCGACTCTTCCTGGCAACCGGTATCCTGGGCGGGTTTACGACCTTATCCGCCTTTTCAAATGAAACGGTGGGGATGATGCGTGACGGCCAGTTCTGGTATGCCTTATCCTACGTCGTTTCCAGCATCGTGATCGGCCTTGTTGCCACCTTTATCGGCATTATGATCGTTAAAATTCTCTGACCATGGAAAACAATCCAAACGCAAAATTGCTTCGGATTTTTATCGGGGAATCCGACAAACTGGGACAAAAACCCCTGTACGAGGTCATCGTTTTTGAAGCGAAAAAACAGGGACTCTCCGGGGCGACCGTCACGCGGGGCATCATGGGTTTCGGGCCGAATTCCAAGGTTCATACCGCCAAGTTGTTTGACATCTCCACAGATCTGCCGCTGATCATCGAGATTGTCGATACCGAGGAGAAGATCCGGGACTTCACCCTTACGGTAGAGGAGCTTTTTGAAAAAACAAAATCGGGAGGACTTATCACCCTTGAAAAGGCGGAGGTCATCCGGTATAAGGCAGGCAGATGAAACTGACAAACCTTTTTGAGGATTTTTTTAAAAGTGAGAAAACCGGTGGAATTACCCTGATTTTCTGCACGGTGATTTCACTGATCCTTGCCAATTCGGCTTTTCAGACCACCTATCTTCATTTCTGGCATATCAGCCTTGCCGGGAACAGTGTGGAAT
>CAIYQH010000262.1 GCA_903928285.1 uncultured Bacteroidales bacterium | reverse complement strand
TCGAACCCGCGACCTCCGCCGTGACAGGGCGGCATTCTAACCAGCTGAACTACCGATCCTCGAATGTGCTGCAAAAGTAACCTATTTTTTCCAATCCACCAACATCTTTCAAAAATCTTTCTCAAAGGCACCGTTTATGGTCACGGCATGACACGAAACCCGCAGCAGCGCTGCCTCGCGTAGCCACTGCGCCGTCCGGAAACCACCATTGGAAGCGTCAATAACCACCACATGGGGATGAAAAATCCTCACGACATCAGCCAATCGCAGGTTAGGGCTTCCTGAAATGATTAGGTAATCAACCCTCATCCGGCAGCGAAATCCCTTTGGCGGGGGTTTCTTCACGATGGCAATCCTGCAGTTTCCTGCCTGGATAAACCTCCCCATGTGAGCCATCGGTATAAAGCCTTTCCTATCTGGTTCCTTCCTGTGTGCTCTATCAATCCAATAATCACGGTGAATCCGGATGCCATGCGCGCTGAAATCGGCGTTGAGGATACCACCGCAGATCTTCTGTGACCATTCGCTCATGCCCGGGAGATGATCGCCGAATACCACGGCCCTGTCCTGGCAACAGACCTCGTACAGGGCAACCCGGGGAATGTTGAATACGAGCAGCCGGCGCGAATGGAGCCGATCCAGCTTCGTTGCCGCCAGCGATCCGCCCAGCAGCAAGGAAGCCGCCAGCAGTATCCAGAGCCAGGCCATGTCACGCCGGGTCAGGAAAAGGAACCCGGTAATGATGATAAGGTAGAGCAGCAGCATCTCAGGAAATGAGATGAAGATTCCCCGGATCACCGACCCGGGGAGTTCTTCGATAAAATGGATGGAGGAATTCAGGAGCCATACCAGGAAAATCAGCGCTTTGGCCGTGAAAAGCCCGGCAAACTGGATGTTTCCCACCGCAAGGACCACGATACCGAAATAGATGATCAGGCTCGATAGGGGAACAACGAAAATATTGGTCACCATGAAATATACAGGGAACTGGTGAAAGGTAAAGAGGGTGATGGGCATGGTGGCAAGCTGGGCTGCCAGCGATACCGCCACGATCGACCAAAGCTTGCCGGGCAGCCAGGCAGCGGTGACATAGCAGTCGTATATGGGTTTATAGAGGACGACGATACCCATCACGGCCAGGTACGACAGCTGGAAGCCGACGTCGGTGACCATGAGTGGGTCCAGTGCCAGGAGCAGTATGACAGATGCCGCTACGATGTTGAACATATCAGGCGACCGTCCCATCTGCCTGCCCAGGATCGGCAGGCTCAGCATGGCAGCCGATCTCAGCACGGCAGGCGACATCCCTGTAAGCAGGGCGTAAAACCAGATAAAAAGGATCAGGATAAAGGTTTTCAGATACCGGCCGGGTTTGCTTCTCTTCAGAAAACCCAGCAAAAACTCGAGGAACAGGTAGATAATCCCCACGTGCATCCCCGATACCGAAAGGATATGCATGGCCCCGGTGGCGGAATAATCGCTGCGCAGGCCGGCATCCAGTTCATCCACATAACCCAGCAGCAATGCGGCGGCAACGGCAAACTCACGCCCCTGCATCCTGTTTTCGCGCAGCAGGCCAAGCAACCGCCCGCGCAACTGATAGGCCATCCGGGCGGGAAATCCTGCAGGCGTGATCCCGACAGGCCGCCAACCATGCACCCCTGCAAATACCCGGTGGGTGATTCCCTGGTTTTTCAGATAGGCCGGGTAGTTGAACGAATGGGGGTTTGAGTTGTCGGTAATCGCGGTAAATCCCGCGCGCAGCAGCAAGTAATCGCCGTATTGCAGCAAGCATCCCTTTGCCGGGGGCTGCAGGTAACCTAAAGCACGGCCGCAAGTACGTATCCAACGTCCCGCCTGGCGGCGATACCTCACATCGAGCATTGTTTTCACCGGCGACCTGTTCAGGGCAGGCGGCTCTCCAACCGTCACGATAAAGATGCCGTCGGGATGGAGGCTGAAATGGGCCGGATCATGCTCTGAACGATGAAGATATGAAATTTCAAGTCCTGCCAGTACGCAAAATCCGTTGACCATCAACCCTGCAATCCACCGGTACCGGTAACCGGAAACCGTAAGCATTACAATCCTGGCGGCAACCACCTGGGTTGCCAGGACTGCAACAACCAGCAACTGGCTACAAGCTGATCCAAAGGTTGCTCCGGTGACGATCCCTGCCAGGAAAGGAAACAACAGCCTCAGGAGCGGATAGGGTCTCCAGGAGTTCATCGCATACTACCATGTTTCTACCTGTTAATCGGTTTAGAAACCAAAAAGTAATATGGAATCAGTCACAAAATTTCAACAAATAGCTTTTTGCCTTTTCAGAGCCCTTTTCCGAGGCAAGCTTCCAGTCGTCGCAGGCACCTGTTTTATCGGAAAGGTAATGTTTCGCCACGCCGCGGTTGGCTAATGCTTCCGCATCACCGGGGCTGCCTTCGAGTATCTTGTCATACTCATCCAGGGCCTCCCGGTAATCTTTCAGGTAGAGGTAGGCCAGCGCCAGGTTCATCCGGGTGTTGGTATCGGCAGGGGCCAGGGCTTTGGCAACCGAAAAGTCGGCAACTGCCTCCAGGTAACTTCCCTCTGCCGCCTTTGCCGCGCCACGGCTGGAATAATATTCATATTGGGAGGAATCCAGCTTGATTGCCTGGTTGAAATCAAGGATGGCCCCGGTAAGGTCGTTGAGGTTGAACCTGCTTAACCCGCGGTTGTAATAGGCCTCCGTAAAGTCGGGCTTATACTGCAAGGCGCGGCTGAAATCCTTGATCGCTTCGGTATATTCACCCAAGTCATATTTCGCCAGCCCCATATTGTGAAAAGCCTCTGTATAATTTGCTTGCAGCAGGACTGCCTTTTCGTAATCACGGATGGCATCCTTGTGGTCCTGCAGGTAATCCTTTGCAAGCCCCCGGTTATAGTAGGGCTCCGCCAGTGAGGGCCGTAACAGCGTAACCTTGCTGAAATCGCGGATTGCCCCCTTGTAATCCTTCATCTGGCTGCGCACCAATCCTCGGTTGAAATAGGGCTCAGCCACTGTAGTGTCCGCTGCAACCGCCTGATTAAGATCCTTCAGCGCAGCCTTCAGATCACCCAGTTTGGCCTTCAGGATGCCCGACTCCAGCAACTCCTTTTGTGCTGTTTTCTGTGAAAACAGTACCATGGGGAAAAACAGGAAGACGAGTAAAAACAAAAGAGGCTTTTGGAAGAAAAATCTCATGGTACCATGCAGGACAACCACCGGAATTATTTACAATATTTGATGATCAGCTCCCGCGTGGCTTCGAGACCGTTGGCATAGGCCACCTGCCAGTCGGCGCATGCCCCCTCCTGGTCGCCCATCACCTGTTTTACGCGACCCCGGCTGTTGTAGGCATCAGCATACTTGCCGTCGATGCTGATAGCCTTGTCAAAATCGGCCAGCGCCGACTTGTAATCTTTCAGCATGGCGTGGGCACCGCCTCTGTTATTGTAAGCCGTAGCATTGTTCGGGTCCAGTTTGAGTGCATCATTGCAGTCCTCAATAGCGCCTTTGTAATCCTGGAGGATATGGCGCATCATCCCGCGGTTGGTATAGATGTCGGTAAATTTCGGATCGAGTTTCACCACCATGTCATAGTTCATCAGCGCCGTCTTGTAATCCTGTTCCATATAGGCCAGCGCAGCCCGGATGTTAAAAGCAATGACATTGGTACGGTCCTTTTCGAGGAACATATCCAGGTCGGCTTTGGCATCCTTATAATTTCCCTTCTGGTAATAGCTAACCCCTCTGATGAAAAAGGCCAGCCCTAGCATGGGGCGCAGTTTCAGCGCTTCTCCGGCATCCGCTATGGCAGCATCATAGTTGCTCAGCATCTGGTAAGCCCATCCTCTCCTGACATAGGTACCGGCATTCTGGGAAAGTTCAAGCGACTTGGTATAGTCGGCAATGGCGCCATGATAATCGGCAGCCTGTCCCTTTTTGGAACCTGAAACGAAAAGGTCCCTTGCCTTGGTATCCTGCTCCGTCATCGTTCTGGGCGGCGCTACAGGTTTATTATAGAAATTATCTTTTGAAAAGAGATTCATCTCTTTGAGGTCGGGACTGGTTGCGGCCTGCTTCTGGGCCGGCGCTTTTTGCGGTCCGTTGGAGGTCTTGGCCGTCGTGGTTTTTGCGGGTGTTGTTTTTGCAGGAGTCGCCTTCGCCGGAGTGGTTTTTGCAGGTGCGGTCTTATCAGGGGTCGTCTGGGTAAAACCACAGGTAAAGATAACAGAAAAGAGTAAGAAAAGGGTGATTTTTGCGTACTTCATAACAGGAATTTTAATTTACAAAATAACTCATTTTTCGTTAAGATATTGTATCATCAGGCGGGCAGCCCTTCCGGAAGCGCCGCGGCCACCAAGTTGCTGTTTCAGTTTACGGTAACCATCTTTGATGTTTTGCCGCACCGCTCCGGGTTCTATAATCGCCCTGAGCTTCCTTACCAGGTTTTCGCGGGTCAGCTCATCCTGGATCAGTTCGGGGACCAGCAGCCTGTCGGAAATAAGGTTGACCAGCGAGATATAGTTGACATGAACGATCCTGCGGGCGATCTGGTAAGAGAGGTAATTCCCCTTATAGCAAACTACCTGGGGCACCTCCATAAGGGCTGTCTCAAGGGTTGCGGTACCCGAGGTAACCAGCGCCGCCTCTGCATGGCGGAGCAGATCATAGGTCTGGTCGACCACCACTGCCACGCCTGTGTCGCGCAGGATGCCTGAATAAAAGTCACGGGCGATGGAGGGGGCACCTGCCACCACGAACTGGTGGCCGGGGAATTCTGATCTTACACTGGTCATGATCTCCAGCATCTTTTTGATCTCCATGGTCCGGCTGCCCGGAAGCAGGGCCACCACAGGCTTGTCGGCCAAATGGTTGGCCAGCAGGAATTCTTCCCGGTTCTGCAGTTTCATCTCTTCGTTGATCACATCCAGCAATGGATGGCCGACATAATCAACCTTATAGTCATATTTCCCATAGAACTTCTCCTCGAAGGGAAGAATCACGAACATCTTCTCCACCCAACGCTTTATATTGACAACCCGTGAAGAACGCCAGGCCCAGAGTTGGGGAGAGATATAATAAAACACGCGTAATCCGCGGAGCGTGGCGAATTTTGCCATCCGCAGGTTGAAACCGGGATAGTCCACCAGGATCAGCACATCAGGTTTCCAGGCAAGGATATCCGTTTCACAGAGGGAGAAATTTTTCAGGATCGTCGGCAAATGGGCCACCACCTCGGCAAATCCCATAAAGGCAAGGTCGCGGTAATGTTTTACGAGAAAACCTCCCTGCGCCTGCATCTTATCCCCTCCCCAGCAGCGGAAGTCAGCCTCCGGGTCGAGGAGCGCAATCTCCCGCATCAGGTTCGAGGCGTGGAGGTCGCCCGAGGCTTCACCGGTAATAATATAGTAACGCATTAAAAACGATCCTTCAGGGTTTCCATTGCCTTGTAAGCCGTAAAGTCAAACTGGGCGGGAACCACGGCAAGGTAGTTGTTTTCCATGGCCCACTGATCGGTATCTTCGGTGTGTTCGATCTTTACAAAATCGCCCTTCATCCAGTAATATTCCCGGCCATGCGGATCCTCCCGCTCATCAAAATCCTCCTGCCATGTACCCTCAGCCTGGCGGCAAACCCTGATCCCCCTGATCTCCCCTTCGGGAACGGCAGGGATGTTCACATTAAGACAGACACCTACAGGCAAACCTTTGTCCACCACAGAGGCGACAATGGTGGTGATAAATTTTCCGGCAGCTTCGAAATCGGCATGCTGACTGTAGCTGTCGAGGGAGAACCCTACCGAAGGCACGCCAGCCATGGCCCCTTCGAGCACGGCTGCCATCGTCCCCGAATAGAGGATGTTGATGGAAGCGTTGTTGCCATGGTTGATACCTGAAAAAAGGAAGTCGGGCCTGCGTTTCATCACGATCTTAAATGCCAGTTTGACACAGTCGGCAGGGGTGCCTGTACAGGAATATTCTTCATAAGCTTCCTCCTTCACGATAAGCTCCAGCCGCAGGGGATGGGCAATGGTTACCGCGTGTGCGGTGCCCGACTGCGGACGGTCGGGAGCCACCACAACCAGTCTGCCGAAGGGCCGGCAATATTGAATCAATGCCCTGATACCCGGGGCTCTCACACCATCGTCGTTGGTAATCAGAATCAGCGGTTTCTCCCCCATTTACTATAATTTTCAACTGTTTAAAAAGTTCTTCAAAAGTAGGAATAAATCCAGTAGCTTTGAGCCATTCAATCACAAAATCACTTCTATGTCCCGTACCCTGATCATCCTGTTGTTATGGATCCCGCTGTTGCTTCCGGCACAAAACCTGGTGAAAAACCCCGGTTTTGAGATAAAAAACGGCTGTCCCGATCAACCGGGCCAGGTAAGTCTTGCCCGGTTCTGGATAAGCCCCAATACCGGCACGCCCGACTATTTCAACGATTGCAGCCCAGGCCTCGACTACGGCACTGAGTTCAACAAAAAGGGAGGCCGGCTGGCCCATTCGGGGCATGGCTATGCAGGAATGCAGTTTTACCTGTTGAACCACAATGAATTTTATGAATATATCCAGACGGTGCTCGACACCACGCTGACTGCCGGTAATCTCTATTGCATAAGCGCATGGGTGAGCCTGGGGAAGTCAACCTACGGGATCAGGCAACTGGGAGCCTTGTTGTCGGCAACCGAGATCAAAGAGTCGTCTTCTCACAAGATGAAGCTTCCCGCCGTCTCCCTGGGCAGCGGGAAATTCCTGCTGGACCAGGATCAATGGATGTGTATCAAAGGTGTTTATAAGGCCAGAGGAAGTGAGAAACTGCTCACCATCGGCGACTTTACAGCAGGCGACAGCTTCTGGAATATTGCAACCCAGTCGCCAACAGATTCCCTTTTTAAATCAACCTACTATTTTATTGACGATGTCTCGGTGGAGGCGATACGCGACTCGAGTGAGTGCAGGTGCAGGTAGTAGTGTTTCAACAGAAAAGAATGCTATTTCACCACAGTAGGCACAGTAGGGTACATTAGAAGGCAGAGAGCTCTTCATAAAGTTCCTTTACAGGAAGCCCCATCACGTTGAAGAAGGAGCCATCGATCCGGCTGATCCCGATATAGCCGATCCACTCCTGGACCCCATAGGCCCCCGCCTTGTCGAAGGGACTGAAATTGCGGATATAGTATTCGATCTCCTCTGCCAGCAACTCCCTGAAGGTAACCGACGACAGCACGTGGAACGAACGGCGTTTCGCAGCCGAAACCAGGCATACTGCAGTGATGACATCATGCGTATGACCCGAGAGTTTCTGCAGCATCGCTACGGCCCCGCCATACCCGACAGGTTTGCCAAGCACTTCATTGCCTATATAGACGATCGTATCGGCCGTGATGACAATGGTGTTTTCATCCAGCAGTGCAGGATCTATGGCCCGGGCCTTCAGCTCGGCCAGGTAAACGGCGATCTCCTCAGGACGCATTCCATCCGGATAGACCTCATCCACATCGGGGATCATGATTTCGAAATCAATTCCCAGCTCTTTCAACAGGTATTGCCGGCGGGGCGACTGAGACGCAAGGATGATGCGTTTTCCGGTCAGGATGAGGTTTATCATGCAGGATTCATTGTTTTGTTTGATAATTTGTTGTGACTCATAAGAATCTTCATCCCTAATTTACACTTTAAAATTAACCACAATGGTCACCATGATTTACACAATGGTCACAATGGAATGCTTTGTGTACATTGTGCCTTCATTGTGTCATGGTGGTTAAAAATTGATCCTGTTTTTGAGAAGTAAACGACCTCTATGATGATCATATAAATGACAAGCAGAGGCTCTGCCAGCTATAAGCTAAACTGAGATATAGATAATTTCGATCGACATGATGCCTGCCACCATGATCAGTTTGCAAAGGTTGCTGAGGAAATGATAATCCTGTTTTTCACGGGCCCGGAAGAGAGAGAGCAACAGGTAAAAAGCCCCGGCCTGGACGGTTACCAGGAAATACCAGAATACCATCATCATCCCCAGCCTGTAAAGAATGAACTGTGCATAGGCAAGAAGCAGGATGGTCATCAAAATGATGGCTGCCACAAGGTACCGCGTATATTGCATACCCGCCACCACCGGCAGGGTCCGGCAACCGAAGAGGGTGTCGCCCTCGGTATCTTCCATATCCTTGACAATCTCGCGGATCATCGAGACCAGGAAGGCGAAGATGGCATAGCCCAGAAAAACAGAATTGATGGAACGGATATAGGGCAGTGCATCGCCGAATGACAGCGCATGGATCCTGAGCCAGAAGAATTCAAAGAGCCACACGATCAGGATCACAAAGGACGACAGGGCGGCAACCAGGAAGTTTCCCCAGAAAAAGACCCGCTTGTATTTTGCCGAATAGATCCAGAGCACACCCGAAAGGAAGGGGAAGATCAATCCGAAACTCACGGCCTTTACGCGCCATGAAAGGTAAAACCCGATGAACATGGCCAAAACGTTCAGCAGGATATGCAGTTTTATGGCGCCTCGCGCAGAGATCAGCCTGTTTACCAACAGCTTGTCGGGCCTGTTGACACTGTCGATCTTCACATCAAAATAGTCGTTGATCACATATCCCCCGACGGCGATGAGCACCGTGGCCGCCACCAGCGCAATGAAATCAGCCAGCGAAGTGCCGGTGCCCTGGTTCCGCGAATAGATCAGCGGCGCAAGGATACAATACCGCAGTAAAACCTGGGTAAGGATGATGATCAGTATATTCGGCAGCCTGATAAGCTGGCTCACCGCCTTCAGATTCTCCACACTGAGGTTTATCCTGATCTTCTTTATCATGTTTATCATTTATCTGTTTCCTTTCACCAATGGTAAGCATCATCATTCATCCATTTCCCCTGGACCTTCAGCACCTGTTCAATGACATCGCGCACGCATCCTTTACCCCCGTTGAAATGAGAGATGTATTTTGCAACCGACCTGATCTCTTCGGCCGCATCGGCGGGGCATGTGGGTACCCCCGCCTCCTTCATCACCTCGTAGTCGGGGATATCATCGCCCATATAAAGCACCTGTTCCGGCATGAGGTTATGTGTTTTCAGGTAAGAACGGAAGGCCTCCTGTTTCTTTTCGATCCCCAGAAAGATATCGGTAATCTGCAGTGCCTTCAGACGGTGCATCATCGAATCGGACCTGGCGCCGGAAATGACGGCCACCCTGTAACCCTTTTTCACGGCCAGCTGCAGGGCATAGCCATCCTTCACGTTTGATACCCGGTAGGCATCGCCTTCATTGGTTGTTATCACACTGCCGTCGGTCAGCACCCCGTCATAATCAAAAATGAAGGTATTGATATGCTGAAGCAGCTCCTTATAATTTCCCATTTTCAGTTTTATATTGGATGATATTCCTGCTGATCACATCATAAATTTCAAGATAACCGGGATGGTCTTTCAGCAGTTCACGATGACTGGAAAGTACCTGTTCGTCGCCCCGGAAAGCGGGTCCTGTCTGAAAATGAAAGGGGTGCCCGTGTTTTACGTTTTCGGCGGTCTGTGCGATTAGCGGTTTCAGCAGCTCGAAGGTGATCCCCTCCGACCCGAGCAGCTCTTCTGCCACGGTATTCATGAAATTGGTGAAGTTTGATGCAAAAACGGCCGCAACATGCAGCAGCCTGCGCTGGTCGCTGTCGATAAAATAGACATTATCGGTCAGCTTGCGGGCAACCTCCTCCAGCTGCAGCCGGGCCATGGTGGTATTGGCCTCCAGGCAAACGGGTATGCCGCGAAACCCGGCGGTACGGGAAGTAGAGAAGGTCTGCAAGGGGTAAAAAACCCCGAAACTGTCAGAGACCTGCGACAACAGCTCCATCTCCATGGTTCCGGAGGTGTGGACGACCAGTTTATCATCCAACCGCAGCAATGCAGCCAGCGGGGCAATAGCGGCATCGGCTACAGTAAAAATATAGAGGTCGGCCGACCGGGTCAACTCCCCGATGGCGGGAATAAAGGCTGCTCCAAGCCTTGTGGCGAGCTCCCTGCCTCTGGCCGGAGTGCGGTTATACAATTCCACCACCCGGATTCCCTGCCCCACCAGGGCCATCCCCAGGTGGGAAGCCACGTTACCAGCCCCGATTAAAACTGCTTCTTCAATGTTTTGGTGCTGCACACTGATAAAATTTTAATAAAAATACAAAGATATGATATTACCTTCGCACAATCTTTGCCATCAACACCCTTATTCGATAAAACTGATTTCCATGAGAAAAATAACATCCCTGCTGACAGGTATCCTCTTTATATGCACTTTCAGCGGATTCAGCCAGAACCGCTCCATCTTCTTCATCGACAAACCCTTTTCGGAGCTGATGACGATGGCAAAAAATCAGAACAAAATGATCTTCGTGGATGCTTACACCTCCTGGTGCGGTCCGTGTAAATGGATGGCTGCCAATATGTTCACAAAGGACAGCGTTGCAGATTACTATAACAAAACCTTTATCTGCGCCCATTTCGACATGGAAAAGGGCGAGGGGCCCGAGCTGGCGAAAACCTTCCAGGTGATGGCCTACCCGACCCTGCTCTTTATCAATGCGAACGGGGAGCTGGTCCATAAACGGGTAGGCGCGGCGCAGCAGGCCCGGGATTATATCAGAATGGGCATGGATGCCCTTACTCCCGGTGAAGGTTTTGTGGCCTGTCTGAAAAAATTCCAGGATGGCAACCGCGACCCTGAATTTATGCTGAAATATCTCGACCGCCTTGAGGGCGCCTATATGCCGGTAAACGAACCACTTACACTCTATTTTTCAGGCATTAAGGAGACAGAACTGCTGAAGCGGCCCAACTGGAATCTGATCTATCTCTATCTGTCGGATATCGACTCAAAGGAATTTGCCTTTTTGATGACCCACCGGAAAGAATTTTCAAAAGCCTATACGCACGATTCGGTCGATTCCAAGATTTACAGCATCTGCTACCAGTCGCTGATCGGGCTGGCCAGGAGCAGAAGCTACGCTGAAACAGCCCTTGCTGAAATAAAACAGAAGATCAGGTCGACGGGGTATGAAGGGGGCGAAAAGGCCATCTTTGATGCGCAGCTCAATATTTACCTGATGAGGGGAGATCAGGAGAAATATTTCGACCTGGTCACGGCAGATCTTGAAAAATATTATGGCGACGACCAGGTTAAACTAACGCTGACATCGTCGAATTTCGCAAAAATGACCACCGACAAAAAGTATCTCGAAAAGGGCGTTGAATGGGCTAAGAAAGCCATTTCCATCAAGAGTACCCCCGAAAATAACGATGCCTGCGCAAAACTGCTTTTCAAACTGGGTAATAAGGAGGATGCCATCAAATATGAGATGAAGGCGGTGGAACTGGCAACACAACTTCATCTCCCGACCGGGACCTACGAGGCCTCCCTGAGAAAGTTCAGGCAATAAAAAAACTGCAGGAATCTCTTCCTGCAGTCGTTCAAATTACACCTTAAATAACCTGGGTGACCTGAGTCGCCCTGGCCCGCCCGTTTCCTTATGCCTGTGCGGTGGGGGTAGGGAAGTTAAAGGGAATCTCCCCTTCGGCATCCCTGATCTCACCATGCATGGCTTCATACTTGGCTACATTTTCCTTGAGGGCCTTGTATAACCGCTTGGCATGCTGTGGGGTAAGGATGATCCTGGATTTCACCTTGGCTTTGGGCACACCCGGCATCATCTTCACAAAGTCCACGATAAATTCGGCGGGAGAATGGGTGATGATGGCCAGATTTGAATAGATACCCTCGCCCACTTCGTCGGAAATCTCGATATTGAGCTGGTTGATCGGATTTTTTTTATCTGGTTGCATAATGATGGTTGGATTTAGTTTTCCTCTTTGGAGGCCAGCAGGATTTCATATTCATCCTTACTGCCGACAATGAGGTTTTCATATTCACGTAAACCGGTGCCGGCAGGGATCAGGTGACCTACGATCACATTTTCCTTCAGCCCCATAAGTTCATCCTGACGTGCGTTGATGGCAGCCTGGGTGAGAACTTTCGTGGTTTCCTGGAACGACGCTGCCGAGATCCAGCTCTTGGTCTGCAACGAGGCGCGTGTAATTCCCTGGAGGATTTGGAAAGCGGTAGCCGGCTTGGCATCGCGTGCTTCGACTAATTTCTTGTCTTTCCGTTTCAGCATCGAAATCTCATCCCGCAATTTGCGCGCACTGATGATCTGGCCGGCCTTGAAAGTGGGCGAATCGCCCGGATCCTCAACAACCTTTTTGCCATAAACCCAGTCGTTCTCATCCTGGAAATCGATCTTGTTGATCAACTCCCCTTCCAGGAACCTGGAATCACCCGGGTCTTCCACTTCAACCTTGCGCATCATCTGGCGAACGATGGTTTCGAAATGTTTGTCATTGATCTTCACACCCTGTAACCTGTAAACCTCCTGTATTTCGTTCACGATATATTCCTGAACCTTCATCGGACCCTTGATGGCAAGGATGTCGCTCGGGGTGAGAGCGCCG
>CAIYQH010000261.1 GCA_903928285.1 uncultured Bacteroidales bacterium | reverse complement strand
GGTTTCAGGGTCATTATGGAAATAAAACAAAGATAGAACCCGCCTTACGGGCTGCGGGCAGGCCATCCTGCCGGTACCTTTAAGTTGTTACGAATGCAGGATTCTCATAACATAATTTGGATAACTTGTTTAAACTTGACCACATACTCCTCCGGGTTGAAAAGGATGCGCCGGAGATTGATCTCTTTACAGGAAATGGGTTTGCCAGTATCACCTCCGGAAGTCATTCCAGGCAGGGAACATCAGGGAAATACCTCTTCTTCAACCGCACCTCCTCACCTTATGGCCTGGGGCTGAAAATGGAAACATTTGATAAGGAACAGTGGAACCAACAACACCAAATGAAATCATGGAAAAGAGCAGGAAAAATTTATGCAACGTGCCACTTTTTCACAGCGCCAAACATTGGCGGAAATTTTGTAAACCCTGACTAATATTAAAAAATTTATAATTATGGCAGAACAGGAGGTGATAAAACATACAAAGAAGGTATTTGAAATTATCAGGAATAAAAACACATCGTTTTGGCATAAGCTGAAAGACTTTGTTTTAGAGATATTGATTATTGTTTTTGCTATCAGTATATCCATCTGGTTTCATAACTGGAGCGAACATAAAAATGAACAAAAAATTGCAAAAACATTTTTATCGGGACTTAAAGGCGACATACAGGCCGATATTGCTGAAACCGAGGACATATTAAAAACCTACGATAAATACAAATTGCTCTATACCTATCTCAACAGCCTGAGCAGGAACAAAAATCCAGATAAGGACTCATTGAAAAAAGCGCTTGGGTATATCGACAGTTACACATTCCTGAGAGCCCACAAGAGCAGGTTTACGGGTTTCCTGTCGGCAGGCAAAATAATGTCAATTGAAAACGACAGCTTGACGCAAAACATTCTGAACTACTACCAGGAGGTGTTACCTGCCCTGCAAACTTCTGAGGAAAGGTGGTTTGGTCAAAACCGGTTATTGCTGACTTATCTTACTGATAATGTGAAGGATTTTGAAAATGATATGGATAAGTTTCAAGTATTGACCACCCCCAAAGGGAAGTATTTAACAAAATCCCTGATTCCCTGGCAACAACTTCTTGACCGATACAAGATGGTTTCGACGAAAGGAAACAGGATCATTTTAAGCATCGACAAACTGTACCAGAATAATCTTTGATTGAACTCAAGGACACCTTACTATCATGGTATAGTTGAAAAAATCATCAGAAAACGTCCTTGCGATCATTAACCTACCTGGTGTATCTTAATGAAGTTGGTGCCGCCGGCCTGGTGTGCCGGGATACCCCCGATCAGCAGGATCTGGTCGCCTGTAGCGGCCAGGTGGCGTTCATGCAGGATCTTCTCTGTAATGGCAACCATCTCCTCGAAGGTATTTGGATGAACGTCGACCAGGATCGGGGTGACCCCCCATACCAGGTTTAAACCATGGTATACCTTTATATGCGTGGTGAAAGCATACACAGGCGTTTGCGGGCGCTCCGCCGCGATGAACTGCGCGCTGCGGCCGGTGGTGGTCAGCACCACCATGCAGGCGGGTTTTATCACCTTCTCCATCTGGTTTGCCGCCCGGCTAAGGGCCTTGATCGGCTCATGCCCTGCCGGCGGGTAGGTCCTGAATTCAATCTTGCTCTCCACATCGATGGCGATGCGCACCATCATCTCCACAGCCTTTACAGGGTAAACGCCCATGGCGGTTTCGCCCGAAAGCATGATGGCATCGGTGCCGTCGATGATGGCGTTGGCCACGTCGCTCGCTTCGGCCCTGGTGGGTCGCGGCTCGTGGATCATGCTCTCGAGCATCTGCGTAGCGGTGATGACCGTCTTGCCGGTACGGTTGCACAGTTCGATGATCCGTTTCTGCAGCATCGGCACCTTGTCGGGACTCATCTCCACCCCTAGGTCCCCGCGTGCCACCATGATCCCGTTCACCGCATCGACAATCTCCTCCAGGTGGTCGATGGCCTGAGGCTTTTCAATCTTTGCAATGATGGGCTTCAGGTAGCCCTTTTCGGTGATCAGGTTCCGCAGGGTGATCACATCCTGGGCTGACCTGACAAAGCTGAGCGAAACCCAGTCGATGTCGTGCTTCAGGCCGAAGTCCAGGTCGCGGATATCCTTGTCGGTGAGGGAGGGAAGCCTGAGGTTGAGATTGGGAAAGTTCACCCCCTTGTGGTCGGTAAGTAGGCCACCTTCGACCACCCTGCATAAAACCTCGTTGCCGCTGATGGAGGTGACCTCCAGCTCGAACAGACCGTCGGCCAGCAATACCTGCATCCCGGCCTTCGCCTCCTCGGCAACATAGGGATAGTCGATTGGGATCATGGCTGAACCCGCCACGTAGTTTTCTACAGGAACCAGGCTGACGGTCTCTCCCTTGCAAATCTCCATCCTTCCCCCGGGAAGCTGCCCGACCCTGATCTTGGGCCCCTGCAGGTCCTGCAAAATCGTCACAGGTCTGTCCAGTTCGGCTGAGATCTCCCTGAGGGTGGTGATCACAGCGGCATGGTCTTCATATTTGCCGTGGGAAAAGTTTAACCTGGCGACATCCATCCCGGCCTGCATCAGCTGGCGGATCATCTCCGGGGAACTGCTGGCAGGGCCGATGGTTGCGACAATCTTGGTTCGGCGATAGCTGTTTTGCATGGCGATGCGGGTGGGTTTATGTGTGGGAGATTGGTGTTAAGTTTTTCAATGATTGTTGCGGGTCAGAGTTCCACGCTTTCGCCGTACTGCGGCAGGAAGGGCTGCAGACCGTAACGGTGAATGATGAGATTGGCCAGGGTGCTCCTGGCGTCATCCTCACCATGGGTCAGCACGACACGCGGGCGGTCGGGCGCCAGGGCGTTGAACCAGTCGAGCAGTTCCGACTGCCCGGCATGGGCGCTGAAGCCGCCGAGTTTGTGTATTTGCGCCCTTACGGCAATTCTTTCGCCATAGATGGTCACATAGGGATCACCATTTACCAGACGGCGGCCCAGGGTTCCCGCGGCCTGGTAGCCGACGATCAGCACCGAGGTCTCCGGACGCCATAGGTTGTGACGGAGGTGATGCTGGATGCGGCCGGCGTTGCACATGCCCGAACCCGCGATGATCATGCAGGGGCCCTCCACCTCGTTGAGATGCTTTGACTCCTCGGCCGTCGGGGTGGGGTGGATGAAACCCTTGTCGCGCTGCGCCTCGCCGCTCCCCTGGAATTCGACCATCTCCTCGTCGAAGAGCTCGGGGTGGCTCATATAGATCCTGGAGGCCTCCACCGCCATGGGACTGTCGATATAGATCGGGAAGCGCGGCAATCCTCCCTTGCGGAAGGCCTGTTCGATGTAGTAGATGATGTCCTGCGTGCGGCCGATGGCAAAGGAGGGTACCAGGATTTTCCCCTTCGTAGCGAGGGCATGACGGATGATCCCGATCATTTCATCGATGGTCTCCTGCAGCGGCTTGTGGTTGCGGTCGCCATAGGTCGATTCCATGATCACCATGTCGGCCTCTTTGAAGGGTTCCGACTCTCTTACAATGGGCATTCCGTGCGGACCGAGGTCACCCGAAAAGATGACAGATTTATTCAGCCCATCCTCTGTGAGAACCAGCTTCAGGCTGCCCGATCCCATGATGTGACCAGCTTCATCGACGATGACCTCCATGCCGGGGGCAACCTTAAAGGATTGGTGGTAGGGGAGGGGCTTCATCCGGCTGATGGCCCCTTCAACATCCTCCTCGTCGAACAGCGGCTTGATTTTCGACCGGCCTGTTCGCGACATCCTGCGGTTGAGCTTGTCGAGGTCGCTGGTCTGCACCTTAAGCGAGTCGCGCAATACGAGTGCCACCAGGTCCATGGTGGCAGGGGTTCCGTAGATCGGGCCGAGATAACCGTCGCGCACGGCCATCGGCAAACGGCCACAGTGGTCGAGGTGGGCATGGGTCAGCACGATGGCATCGAGGGTTTTGTAGTCGACGGGAGGAGCCTTTTTATTGCGGGTCTCATCTCGCCGTCCGCCCTGGAACATGCCGCAGTCGATCAGGATGCGGGCCCGGGAAGATTCGCAGTAATAGGCTGTGCCGGTAACACCGCCGGCGGCGCCATAGAAGGTGATTTTCATCGGATTGAATTATTTGGCGTGGGTAGTTTCTGGAAGGTAAAGGTAATCATTTTCAACAGGATTGAGGACAAGGCGAAAAAAGGCTGTGGTTAAAACAAAAAATTGCACAGCAGGCCGTATCCTGCGTGAGAGTGTAAATGGCAGATATATTGGTTGTTGATGATTTTTTAAAGGAAATATTCATGGGATTTCCATCTGTTCTCTATCCTTGAAACAGTTACCAGTCAACAAATCCATAACAAACCTGTATCTATGGAGTATCTCTGGAGTAGCTATGGAGTATCGCGTTAACGCAGGGCTACCGGCCCGGGATAAACCTGGCGGCTTCAACAGGGCTTATCATGTAATCCACTTCGGCAGCGTTGCCCGGGAAATCGAAGGCGACGGCGCGGAGGGTATGAACCCGGCTGAGCAGTTCCCCCCGGATACGGCATCTCCACAGGTCGCTCTGCCGGTAGCGGGTGGCGGCTGCCGTCTGCCGGCTCCCGTCGAAAAAAAGAAGGATGATCTGCACCCCTGTAACCATGAAGTTGTCGGGGGCATGAACCCTCACCAGGTATTCCGCCGTGTTGCGGGCTTTGCGAATGGCTATGGCCGTGATCACCGGCCTGTTCATGAAATCGGAAATGGCCAGATTGTAAGCATTGATATCATCGTGCAGTCGCGACTGGTAAAAGGAAGCCTCTCCGGGTTTTTAATGGCATTGCGCGCATAGCGGACAGCCCTTTTGAAAACCCGGCGGTGATCCTCCTGGTTGGCTGTCCATTTGATCTTTTTTCCTTTCGGATAACAGCACAGGACAGGTTTCCCGTTGCGCTGCTTGATCACAAGATCATCGTTCAGCCTCCCGTGAAATCCAACCAATAAATTGGTAGTATCCCCGCGCGCCATCCCACAAAAAATTTGATGTACAAATATAATGAATTTCCAGGGCAAATACAAGCAAATAAGCGACTTGCCTTGATTTTTCCGGGCATAAGACAAGCGCCTCCGCGGTTTTTTTTTATCATCAGATACTAATTCCGATATACCGCTGTTTTTCCTCTGAAATCTCCATCATTAAATCGTTCCCCGTTCATGAAAAACGTATTGATCCCTCTTTTGCTTATGTCTCTTTTTTCCTCCTGTACGCACGAGATATACCGTTCGCTCGACTGGCAGCGGACGAAGGTTACCGCCGATGGCTGGGATATCGAATGGCCCGACCAGCTGCGGTTCCTCGATCCGAAGACCAAAATCACCTACGGGATATCGAACGACCTTTATAATATTTCACTATTGTCCGACTAAAACCTGATCTCCATGTTGTTGATTTTTAACTATCAGAAAATCAAGCATATTGTTAATTTATTTTGCACTTTTAAAAACAGACCCCCTCAACTCAAGGCAAATTTCAGCTGTGTTACCCGATTCGGAGGGTGATCTTTTACCAGATAATTTCGTTTTGTGCTGCTGAGCAATTCAAAAACATCGAGCAAACTAATCAAGTGAATCCTGACCAGAGATGCTACCACTGAGAAAGCCTTTTTTGTCATAGCCATTTTCTGAATGACTGTCATTAGGAGTTGAGCAATCAAGGTACACCAGACTTGGGTATATATCGCGTTAACGTTCTCGCCATAAAAGAAGTGAAGCTGAAAGTTCTGCTTCATCTTTTTGAATAGCAGCTCGATACCCCACCTTTTTTTATACAGGAAGGCGATTTCTTCTGCCGTAATTTCAAAGTTATTGCATAGAAATTCATAACACCTATTCTTGTCATCCTGATAACTCACTTTCCTTAATCGCAGTCTCTTGGTCTGGTTCGTGATTTTCTTTCCTTTGTCATTTTCGGGATGATATTCGAGTTCAATGATTTCCTCTTTTATTACCATGGCTTTGCCCTTGATCTTTTCGTTCTCCTGAATCGTCTCAATGACAGTGTATACAGCGTTTTTCTTCATCCGGGTCACGAAAAAAATCTGTTTTTCAGTCCACAAGGCAAACTGCATATAGTAGTTATAGGCGCGGTCAAATACAACCATACTGTGAGAAATCAGTTCCAACTCTTTCAGAAAGTTCTTATCGTGAACCTTGGCAGCTGTGATTTTGACAAACCGGCCAACCGATTGAACAGCATCAATGAGCATATGAACTTTGAGGCCCCCTTTCTTTTTCCCGTCATCCTTTGGGTTACGACCGACTCCTTTGAGAATATCGCTAAACAACCGAATCGTTGTAGAATCAATTAAAAGCACCTCCTTGAAGGTAAGCCCGTAAGTTCGGCTGTCCGACAAAAAACTTTTATACCGATCCACCAAACTGAAATATACATCCTCGAAGAATTTGTTCGGCCTGTTTCGCAACCCGTCACTCGCCGTGCTCTTTGCCGGTGATTTATTCAATCCCAGATGATTCAATTTGCCGCCCATGGCTCGTAATCCTTCACATATCTCAGTCATCGAGTCACACCGGCTGAGTATCCCAAAAAGCATCGTCACAAGATGTGTCTTTGCCCTGAATGCCTTGTAATAACGGTCAGCATCATGCTTCTTGATTAAGCTTTGTATGTTTATGCGTTCTATCAAATCAAGTACTTGTTTAAAAATCGGCTGTCCGACTAATTTAATTTCCGTATTTTTACCCATGTTGTTTAGTTTGGTTCGCAAAACAAACTTACAACATTGGGGGGAACCCTCCGGGGTTTACCCCCTCTCTTAAAAAGTTAGTCGGTCAGTAGTGATAATATTTATGTGTGTGTAAACGTGACCGATCCTGCCATCAAAGAGCAGATCATCCACAGCGGCATGGAATTCAGGATCGACACCCTGGGGAAAAAGGTGTTCCCTGTTGTCTTTGGTTTCCCTGTTGCCGGGGATATGACGGTAACCCGCGAGATGCATGCAGCCGTGCATAAAAATGAAAACCAGGGCGAGCGGCAGGTCACCCCCGTGATGCGGCAAAAGATCGTGAATCCGGCCACGGAAGCCCGGCTTGCCGGGTTTAAGTCACCGTACAATGGCACCATGTCGCTTGTCAGCAACACCTCCGGCATATCGGCTGCGCTTAATATCGACAGCCTTGATGTGTTATGCTACGAAGCGGTCATTCCCCTCAACACCTTTTTCAAACAGCAGCTGGCCCCTGCCGACTCAAACAGGGTGTTCAACTATGAGATCAGGATCAACGCGATGGCGCCTCCCGCGGCTCACGAAAGTGCCAGGGGCAACGGAGGCAGCAGTGACAGGGGTAAGGGTGTGAATATGACAGGTGGAATGGGCAGTGGAATGTCGGGAGGAATGAGCGGAGGCCACCATGGCGGTAATGGAGGGCAACATAGCGGCAGTGGTGGTAACGGGTCGCGCGGGGGCGAGCACAGGGAAAACAGCGGGCCCGCTGCCGGTAACGATGAGATGTATTCGGCAAAGCAGATCACCAATAAACTGAGATTCTCGGTGAAGTAGGCTGGTTAACTCCCATGTTGATGCCTGAATGTAGTGTGGCCGTTTGATATGCGGTTTGATGTTTGGGTTCGTAAATTTTAAATACACTTCAAATATTTCATATTATTGTGAATAATTTCAAGTATACTTTATTTTCCAATACTGAAATAAATCAGGAGTGAAATATCTATACCATTTTTTTGAGATTAATTAGATGAGCTTCTCTGAAATGTCGGTATTGTCGTGTATTGGATTGGAGGTGAGGCACCCTGTAAGGCAAAACGGTGAACAACAGTTTATTGATATTTTTACCCGTTCGCAGTCGCCTGATGCAGATTAGTAACACAGCAATGAATATTGAACAATTATGAATTTTCATTGGAGACCAGTTATTTAGGCGTAACATTTTGTAACAAAAAAACCGCCAGGAGCGGCGGTTTTCATTGATTTCCCTTGGTTTTCAAGGATTTTGTTGTGGGATGTGAGGGAGTCGAACCGCGTTTCAAGACTATTGATTTTACTGATGTTTCCGAACGGTGAATCATTCTTGTGGCAACTTTATAGCCGGATTATTTATGAAAACCGGAATAGTGTGTTCATAAGTTTATCCCTGTAACACTTTGTTTCCGCTTGTATTTCCTTGTCAAATTTATTCAATTTTCCATTTCCCCGGGCAAAAAAATCATGCCCCAAAACCCATTTTTAGGTAATAAATTCAGTCTATGACTATTAACAATGACCCCTCCTTTTTGGACCTCGC
Source organism: uncultured Bacteroidales bacterium (assembly GCA_903928285.1). Classification (GTDB taxonomy): domain Bacteria; phylum Bacteroidota; class Bacteroidia; order Bacteroidales; family FEN-979; genus CAIVAT01. Next base: position 1,460 of record CAIYQH010000261.1, on the reverse strand, counting down.
CAGGCTCTGAAGTGTTCATAACTTTATTCTTTCCCGCTACTTTTCACACACTGTTTTTTTCTTCCCGTGTAACCAGTTTACGCCTAATTGATTCCCGACGATTTTATTTTTTCGCAGGTATAATATAGGTATAGTTTAGGTTACTATTTTGCTATATTTCAGTACGTTGTTGATATATATTGTCTGCTCTATGGCAAACCGTTTAATACTTTTGCGCCTCATTTAATCCGTAAAAACTATGAACGAAAAGTCAATGTTAGAAAAGCCGGTGACGGCCAAACACATCTGTAAAATGATTGGAGTGAGTCGACCGGCACTCCATCGTTGGAGCAAATCGGGAACCATTCGCTCCCATAAAATCGGAGGCAAACTTTTTTTCTTTGAAAGCGAAGTCAATGAAGACCTTCACAAATGTTAAAAACAATAATCCACTATGAAAACAAGAATTTATGAAAGTCAGCAAGGAGTCAGTCGCAGAACTGAAAAAGAAACTGCCACACGGAAGCGCCAGGGTGATCAAATCACGCCTGGAGAAAAAAGATCACACGTTTACCCTACAGTACATTTATCGCTGTCTTAATCCCAAACGACCGGATTTCAACCAATTTATTATTTCTGAGGCAATAAGACTGGTGAGACAGTACGCGAAAAAGGTGAAGGTAATCCAGAAGGGGCTCACGAAAATCAAGAACGATAAAATATGAAAACATTCTCCTCGATGTCCGTTCCGGATAAAATGCTCACCAGAACATCCTACCTGAGAAACCTGGTCTATATCAACCAGTGTTTACAGTCGGATAATACCCTCACACCTGAAAAGACGGCCAAATTTCAAACGGATGCTGCCCGCCTTCAGATACTTCTCGACGTGCTCGATGCTGAATTGCTCAGTGAATAATGGAAGGAAAACGAAATGATTCTGCAAACCTCCATAGATGAAGTCCTGAGCCTCGATGTCACCGATGTTATCGGTAAATATGTAAAACTGACCCCAAAGGGCAATAACCACCAGGGTAACTGCCCGTTTCACAAAGAGAAAACCCCGAGTTTTTCTGTCTCCCCATCCAAAGGCATTTACAAGTGCTTTGGCTGCGGGAAACATGGCAATGCCATCGGTTTCGTGATGAATTACAAGAAAATCGACTTTTTATCGGCGGTGAAAGCCATTGCCGCCGATCACAATATAACCCTCCTGGAAGAACCCCGTTCAAAGGAGGCCACCATAAAGTTTAATCGAAACGAACAGCTTTATGCTGCAAACAAAATAGCGCTGGACTGGTTCCAGGAAAATCTGAATTCAAAGGAAAATGAATCCGCCCTTGTATATGTGCTTGGTCGCTGGAACCGGGAGACCATTGCCGACTTTGGGATCGGTTTTGCCCCCGAAAGTTGGGATGGCTTAAAGAATTACGCAACATCCAAAGGTATCACCGAGGATATCCTGCTCGAAACAGGATTGC
>CAIYQH010000260.1 GCA_903928285.1 uncultured Bacteroidales bacterium | reverse complement strand
GCCCACCGGTGAACATCCAAAGCAACCCGCCCTGCGATATGGCAGAGCCCCCGGCCTTATGGTATGGCTATCCTGAAACAGGCTATCCCGCCACGGTCAAGATTCCCGACACGGTTTACCTCGATTCAACCCAAAAAGTTACCGGTGCCGCTTCGGTCAAACTGGTAACCAGCCGTGGGTGGGATTTGTCGCTGAATTACCGGCCCGCCGGAGATTCACTGCCCGAATGGCATCTGACCAACAATGACACCCTGTGGTTCTGGGTCAGGACGATAAAGCAGCCCCAGTATGGGTTCCAGTATTTCTCCATCCGCATCGGCGACGACCATGGCGATTACTACAAATACACTGCTGCATCGTCGTTGCTTAATGCGGCAAACCTTACATGGAAACAATACCGGTTCCCCCTGGCGGGCAACACCCAGTTCGCCCGGTCGATGGTTGGCACCATGTCGCTTGACCAGGCGAACTATGTTGAATTTCATGCCGATACCTGGGATTACGGGTTCACACTTTGGGTCGACGGGGTGCAATTCCATCCATGTTCACCCGTCGTTGCTGTTGAACCGGATCCGGGAAAGGAGATAAACATGCTTATGAACTACCCGAATCCCTTTTCCGAAACCACGACAATCATGTACTCCCTGGCGAAACCGGGCCCGGTAAAACTGGATGTTTACAATTCACGGGGGATAATGGTCTCAACCATTGTGGACCATTGGATGGATGCAGGAGATCACGAAACAGGTTGGAAAGGAAAAGGTGGAGCAAAAAACGGGCCGGGCATTTATCTTTTAAAACTTACCACCGCAACCGAAATCATCACCCGCAAAATTGTCTGGATAAAATAACGGTTTCAATGTTTCCAAACAAGGGCACAATATCTTGTGCCCCTGGGATGTTCCCCATATTTTGCCACCTCGCCACCTAAAACCCGGCAATCAGCTTGAGGTTGATCATCCTGGGCGTGAGGTAATTGGGAACAGGATATTCTTTCCCGTTGATGTCGGTGACCCATTGATAGGAAATGGTGTTGGTAATCTGGAGCAGGTTGAAGATCTCCATGGTGAGCCAGATGTTGTTGAAAGCCCTGAGCGGGTTTTTTGCAGAAAATTTCGTATTGGATCCGACCAGCTGTTTTGACAACCCGATATCCACACGGCGGTAAGGAGGTATGCGCCACACCTGGTCTTTGGGGGGTGAATTGGGGGGGCCAAAAGGCAGTCCTGTTCCGTAGACCAGGGTCAGATTCATTTTCCAGGTGGGGAAACCCGGGATGAAATCCTGGAAGAAAATCGACAGGTTCATGCGCTGGTCGGTTGGCCGGGGTATCCATGAACCCTGGAAATACTCCTCGGTTTTCATAAAAGACAAACTTGCCCACGACTCGGCGCCTTTGACAAATTCACCGTTGATACGAAAATCAATGCCGGCGGCGTACCCGTGAGCGTCGTTTGTGCCGTAATACCTGATCTTCATATTGTCGATCTGGTAAGGGATTAGGTTCTGGATATTTTTATAATAAATTTCCGACACAAATTTGAACGGGCGGCCCCATGCCTGGAAATAGAGATCACTCCCGGCAACAACATGGATGGCTCGCTGCGATTTAAGGCCGGGAACAATATTCCCCGCCAGGTCGGTCATTTCGCGGAAAGTCGGCGGCTGCGAGTAATAACCGGCCGACAGGCGAAAAACCATTTCATGTTTCCAATGGG
>CAIYQH010000259.1 GCA_903928285.1 uncultured Bacteroidales bacterium | reverse complement strand
CCCTTGTACGATTTTACGTATCCTTTTTTTGATCCTGAACCTGCGAAATTCTTTTGCACTCTTGATAGCCATTGTATTCTTTTTAAAACGATTATAATAATCCTTTTGGCGGTACCGCATTGCAATGCGGCGTAACGAATTTTATTGTCCGGCGGCGGATTTACCAGCCTTCTTCTTGATCTCTTCACCCAGGAACCTGACACCTTTTCCCTTATAAGGTTCCGGTTTACGGAACGAGCGGATCTTAGCAGCAACCTGTCCGATAAGCTGTTTGTCGGCTGATTTCAGGATGATGGTATTGTTTTTCCCTTTAACAGCAGTGGTTTCAACCGTTATTGTTTCAGGAAGTTCCAGCCAGATGTTATGCGAATATCCGAGCGCCAGTTCAAGAACCTGACCGTTACCCGTTGCCTTGTAACCAACACCAACCAATTCCTGTACGGTCGTAAATCCTTCCGATACTCCCTTGATCATGTTGAAAACCAGCGACCGGTAAAGGCCATGTTTGGCACGGTCATCCTGGGCTTCCGAGTGACGTTCAACAGTCACCAGACCTGGTTCAATTTTCAGGGTGATTTTCGGGTCAACCTGTTGATAAAGCTGGCCGAGTTTTCCTGTTACAGTAACCAGATTGGACTCGGAGACCGAAATCTTCACGCCATCGGGTAATGTAATGGGTAGTTTTCCTATTCTTGACATGTTTAAAATCTCCTAATTAACTGATGTGACATAAAACCTCGCCGCCAACCTTCTGTGTGCGGGCCTCTTTATCGGTCATGATACCGTGCGATGTTGAAAGGATGGCAATACCAAGTCCGTTCAGTACCCGTGGCAGGTGCTCGTTGTCAACATATTTCCGAAGTCCGGGTTTTGAAATCCTGACAAGGCTGTTGATGGCGGAGAGCTTGGTGACCGGGTGATATTTCAACGCGATCTTGATAACGCCGGGGAGTGGCTCACTTTCAAATTTATAATTGAGGATATATCCTTTTTCAAAGAGGATGCGGGTAATCTCTTCCTTGATTTTCGACTTTGGAATTTCAACAACCCGGTGGTTGGCCAACACGGCATTCCTGATTCTCGTCAAATAATCTGCAATGGGATCCGTAACCATTATTTTCTTTTTTATTTGTTAATTTTTGTTTTTCCGAGACTAACCGCATACGTTTCAGCTGAGACGCACGGTGTGCCTTTCAACTGAGACGCACTGCCGTGCGTCTCTATATATTTTACCAACTTGCTTTCCTGATTCCGGGAATCAAACCTTTGTTTGCCATTTCCCTGAAATTGATACGGGAAACACCGAACAGACGCATATAACCTTTTGGCCGGCCCGTGAGTTTACAACGGTTGTGCAATCTTACCGGCGAAGCATTCTTCGGGAGTTTCTGAAGCGCGATATAGTCGCCTGCTTCCTTCAGTGCTTTACGCTTCTCGGCGAACTTTTCAACCATACGTTCACGTTTGCGCTCTCTGGCTTTCATGGATTCTTTTGCCATATCTTTACTTTGTTTTAAAGGGAATTCCGAATTCTTTCAAAAGGGCGTGAGCCTCGCGGTCGTTACGGGCTGAAGTCACGAAGGTGATATCCACGCCATTGATACGGGTAACTTTGTCGATATCAATTTCCGGGAAAATGATCTGCTCAGTAACACCCAGGGTATAATTTCCACGACCGTCGAAACCTTTGTCGCTGATGCCACGGAAATCTCTTACCCGCGGTAGGGCGACTGAAATCAGCCTGTCAAGGAAATCATACATTTTCTCGCCGCGTAAGGTTACGCGAACCCCGATCGGGTTGCCTTTTCTCAGCTTGAAGTTTGAGATATCCTTCTTCGACTTGGTCGACACAGCTTTCTGACCAGTGATGTTGGTCATTTCAGTAATGCCGTTGTCAATGAACTTCTTGTCGGTGTTGGCAATGCCTAAACCCTGGTTCAGACAAATCTTGTTGATCCGTGGTACCTGCATGGGGCTTTTATAGTTGAACTGCTTTGTCAACGCAGGAACAACCTCATTCAGATATTTGTCTTTTAATCTTGGTGTATAATCCATTATTTTATAACCTCCCCTGAATTTATTGAATAACGAACCAGTTTTTCCGTCTTAGGATCCATTTTTCTGCCGATGCGTGTCGGTTTTCCCGTGTTGTCAATAACCTGAAGGTTAGAGAGATGTACGGGGGCTTCCATCTTAACGATCCCGCCCTGCGGACTTTTGGCATTGGGTTTGGTATGTTTTGAAACCATATTAACCCCTTCCACAATGGCTTTGTATTTTTCGGTATCGACCCGCAGGACCTTGCCCTGCTGACCTCTTGAATCACCGGCAATGACCATCACGGTGTCGCCTTTTCGGATATGTAACTTCTTCTGCATGATCTTTTTTATAAATGCTTAAAGCACTTCTGGTGCTAAAGAAACGATTTTCATGAACTGTTTTTCGCGTAACTCTCTGGCTACCGGGCCGAAAATACGGGTACCGAGCATTTCACCTGCATTGTTGAGCAACACAACTGCATTGTCATCAAACCTAATGTAGGATCCGTCGGCACGGCGCATCTCTTTACTGGTTCTCACCACAACTGCCTTTGCAACGGTTCCCTTCTTGATGTTTCCGGAAGGGATTGCATTCTTGACTGTGACGATGATCCGGTCGCCAACGCGGGCATACCGTTTGCGGGTGCCGCCGAGGACTTTGATACAAAGAACTTCCTTGGCTCCGCTGTTATCTGCTACTGTTAATCTTGACTCCTGTTGTATCATGGCTATTTAACCTTT
>CAIYQH010000258.1 GCA_903928285.1 uncultured Bacteroidales bacterium | reverse complement strand
CGATCTCTCCCACCGCATAGCCGATATCGGGTTTGATAAACCAAACCGATAACAGTTCATCGGAGGAGACCGTCTGCAGGGTCCAGTTTGCGCCGCCATCGACAGTTCTCAACACGATCCCCGAGGAAATATCCCCGCCCACGATATAACCTATATCCGGCGAAATGAAAAATACGGAGGTCAGTTCATACAGGGCGCCGATATTATGAAGTGTCCAGGTGGCGCCGCCATTGGTTGTTTTGAGGATCATCCCCGTTACATTGTCGCAGCCCACCACGTAGCCGGTACTGGCGTCGGTGAAATAGACCGAATTCAACCTTCCCGTGGTGCCACTGGTTTGGGCTGTCCATTCGCTTCCCCCGTTGATGGTCTTTAAAATGGTTCCGTTATAACCCACGGTGTAACCTGTATTGCCATCTGTAAAATATACCGACTTCAGGTCATTTAAGGTCACGGCGGCCTGGATTGTCCAGGAGATGCCCCCGTCGGATGTTTTCAACATGGTGCCGCCCGAGCCCACCGCATAGCCAGTATTGGCATCGGCAAAAAATCCGGAATTGAGCCAGTTGGTAATACCAGTAGTCTGCTGGGTCCAGTCATTTCCCCCATTGATCGTCCTTAACACGAGGCCGCCCTCCCCGAAGGCATAGCCATGGAGGGCATCGCTGAAACAAACCGATTGCAGGTAAAGCCAGGGCGTTTCATACACCGGGAACCAGTCGGCCCCCGCGTTGGAGGTCTTGAGGATCACGCCGCCATTGTAGAAATTGTCAAAACCGGCGGAATACCCGGTATTGGCATCGGTAAAATAAACTGAATAAAACGAATAGCTATTATTCGAAGTAAACTGAACCGTCCAGGTGGTCCCGTCGGTGGTTTTCAGCATTTCGCCCTGGTAGGTCACCGCATAGCCGGTATCGGCGCCTGTAAACCAGAGGGAACATATACGCGAAGATATTCCCGAAACCTGGGCTGTCCAGGTGTTACCGCCATTGATAGTCTTGAGGATAGTCCCTTTGGTGCCTGCCGCATAACCTGTATGGACATCTTTAAACCACACGGTAAGGAGGGATTCATTGGTTCCTGCAACCTGCTGAACCCAGCTGGCGCCGCCATTAACCGTTTTAATGACCGTACCATATCCGCCAACGGCGTACCCAGTATTTGCATCCGGGAAACAGATGGCCGCCAGGGAGGAGACCCCTGAATTGATTTGCGTCCAGTTCAATCCCCCGTTGGTCGTTTTTACGATCGCGCCGAAATCAGCCACGGCGTAGCCGGTATCGGGATTGACAAATACAGTGCAATACAGGTCATTTCCCTGGGGTACCGGGTTGGCCCACTGCCAGTTTTGCGCGTGGAGCAATCCTGCTGTCAATAGGATAATTATCAGGGCGGAAAGTCTCTTCATGGTGCAGTTTTTGGTGAGGATTTACAGGAAAATTCATACAGGTTCGTGCTGATTAACTGAAACAGGTAATTTCAGAATGAAATCGTCGTGGTGTCAGTTTCGTAAAGGTATTGATATAATGGGTCAGAAATACATCAAAAAGACCAGGATTACAAATAATTATTACCCTGAATGAATTGTATCGGAAATCTGCATTTCTTCTGTAGGTTTTCCTTTGAACAGCAGCCATTTCAGCAGGAAATCAAAAAATACCGGCATAAATTCGAATAAGAACGTTAATTCCTTCGATTGATCGGAATCATACCAGGCGATATTCATTTTTCAATACCTTTATCACCTGAGGTCTGTATGATCAGCCCGGAGCAGGACTGGTCAGCAATTTTGCCTCATTTATTCTAATCCTATGAAGAGGTCGGTTTCACTGGTATTATCGAGCGGCGGCGCCAGGGGTACGGCCCATATCGGCGTGATCGAAGAGGCTGACCATTGAAATGTGCCATCCGGACATCATCATCAAAATCCCTAAGGAATCGTACGGGACCTTTGATTTTCACAAATCTGAGGAGATCATCAGGGTTGGGGAGATGGCGGCGAGGAGTGCGCTGGAGGACTTCCGGCTGTTGCTGTGATCCCGCGCATGCAATTCTTTTTTCCCGAAACCCACTTTTTCAGCCTGTTGTTATTTTCTGGGAAGACCATCCGACTCTCCCGGTTTCCCGGGAATAGAGACATAACACAGGAATTTATTAACAAAACAGGTCAACCTTCATTACCTTTTTGGTTAAACCCGATTAAGCCTTGTAAATCAAGAAGGGTATTATGCCAGTCCAGATGATGGCATAACATTATCTCAACTGAAAAATCTGAAAAAATGGAACCGCCAAACAATGTTCAACATGAGGTGCATGCCATAATATCGGGCAGGAGTATCCTGCTATGGCTTCCGAAGGATATGGCCGATATTGCCTTTATCAGGTCGCTGGGTCATGCCCGTTGGGATGCCATGGGATTTTGCTGGGTTGTGCAGAACCATCCTGCCAATATCCGGAAACTCAACGACTATTTTGCAGCCAGGCTCAAATGGAGAGAATCATCCTGCAACGAGGAAAAGAAACCTGCAGTGGAGGTAAAGCCGGAACCGCAATCGCTGCGGGTAATCAGGTTCCGGCATGGCCGCATCCGGCTGGTGAACCCGTATGAGCCGGAGTTTGCAAGGCTCATCAAACAACTGCCCTTGTGCATGTGGGAACAGGAGACTAAAAGCTGGACCTTGCCGCATTCCGAAAAGATATTGGAACAGCTGAAGCATTTTTGTACAAATCATGGCTGGAAATTCCGCTATGAAGAGGAAAGCAGTGAAATGAACCGAAAGCCCAATCCACGGCCATCAGCGGCGGGGAATCCGAAGAAGTGCCCTGAAACCTATCTGGAGAAGTTGATTGTATTGCGGTACAGTCCGAGGACCATTGAGGGTTATGTTTCCTGTTTCACTGAATTTATCAATTATTTCAGAGAGAGAGAACCTGCCAGGATCGAACATGCAGAAATCATGACCTTTTTACGTTATCTTATTGAAGTTCGTTGTATTTCAACATCCTACCAAAACCAGATGATCAGCGCCATCAAGTTTTGGTTTGAGAAGGTTTTAGGCCTAAAACGGGAGACTTACTATCTTGAACGCCCCCGCAGGGAGGGATTTCTGCCAACGGTGCTGCATGAGGATGAGATCAGCGCCATACTGGGGACCATCAGGAACCTGAAACACAAATGCCTGATCATGACGGCTTATTCAGCCGGATTACGGGTTTCGGAGCTGCTGAACCTGAGGATCCGCGATATTGATTCGAAGCGAATGCTGATCAGGGTGAACCAGGGCAAAGGCCGTAAGGACCGGGTAACCCTGTTGTCGGTAAAGCTCCTGGAGATACTCAGGGTCTATTACAAACAATATCATCCGAAAGAGTTTCTGTTCGAGGGAGCATCAGGGGGGCGTTATGCCGAGCGCAGCGTGCAGAATGTGCTGCAGCGTGCCTGCCGGGATGCAGGTATCCTGAAGCATACGACCATGCACACCCTGCGGCACACTTTTGCCACCCATTTGCTGGAGCACAACACCGATATCCGATATATTCAGGAACTGCTGGGGCACACCAATCCGAAGACGACCCAGATCTACACCCATATCACCACCAAGGGGCTGGATCAGTTGAAGAGTCCGTTAGATAATATTGACTTATAATTATTTTGAAGATTCTGTAGGAATTGAAAAATGATATATATATGTCATACAAAAGAGTTCGCTGGATAATATCGATTTATAATTTTTTCGGAGGATCGGTTGTAAAAGAAAAATGATATATATTTGTCATACAAAAGAAAGTATTATAATTTTGTTAGGCTTCTGAATAATAATCCACGGAACCTAAGATATGATGGAAAAAGGCACCTTACGTTTTTTTATACAACTCAATCCAATTGGCCCACACGTGCCATACTACGGCTATTTCAGAAACTCAAACTCGGTTACATCACTTTTTAGCATCACAAGCGCCATTTGGCGTTTGTGAACTCGTTATGTGTGATTAAAATATGTGTTAAGGAAGGTGTTCATTAATTTCGTGCGTGTTCTTTGTTGAATATAGGGGTGAAAGCTAACGAATGAATTGGTTATCACGTATTTTTCCCAGAGCCGGCAATTAACGGAGGGTCAAATTCTAATCT